>NZ_JBALMS010000046.1:10473-29781 GCF_036962205.1 Bacillus sp. JJ664
GTTTTCTAAAATCGTAAAATCAGCATTCACTAGTACTTGAGAATAAACTGTCTTTCCAGCACCACCCACATCATGATTTCCGTATATTGCATATTTTCCATATGTCGCTTTGAGCTGCATTAAAATTGGTGATATTTCATTTCTTTCTTTAAAGAGTGCACTATTATCAATTAAATCTCCTGTGAAAACGATCAAATCAGGATTTTGATTATTAATATTTTCAACCAAACCTTGTAATTGAGGAAGTGAATAATCTGATCCTAAGTGAGTATCACTGAATTGAACAATCTTAAACCCATCTAATTCACTAGATACCGATTTGGATTCAATGACGAATTGATTGACATCTAATAACTTTGGTTCAATGTTTCTTGAATAATAAAACAGTAAAATTGGACAAATTAATAATAGTATCGTAAAAACTAGTAATCTTCNNNNATTCCATCCTTCATTAAATGATGTGCATTACAAAAAAGTATCTTCAGTGTATTGATTAGAACGCTAGAATACTTTGTAACTCTTTGATAAGATTGTAAAATGCCTTTGTTACATGAAAGTGACAAATTGAGAATGAATTTAAAAAGTAAGTATGTAATAGGAGGAATTTAACATAAATATATTAATTGCTGATGACGAATTGGATCTGTTGAAAATATTAAAAGTGTATTTTGAAAAGGAAGGATATACAGTTTTTTTAGCTGAAGATGGGGAGCAGGCGCTAGACATTTTTTATCGTGAAAAACTTGATTTAGCAGTGATAGATTGGATGATGCCTCAAGTAAGTGGATTGAGTGTTTGTAAGGAAATAAAGCAAAAAGGTGATACAAAAGTATTAATGCTAACGGCCAAAAGTGAGGTTGAAGATGAATTGTTTGCATTAAATATTGGAGCGGATGATTATGTGAAGAAACCTTTTCATCCAGGAATTCTCTTAACGCGGGCAAAAAAACTTCTTAAAGATGATCAATCTATTTCATTTGAGGATTTGAAAATCGATTTACAAGCGAAAAAAGTGTTTAAAAATGATGTTGATTTAAACCTAACGAAAAAGGAAATGGATTTAATCAGTTGTTTCATTCGAAATCAAGGTAAAATCTTATCTCGTGAAAATTTGTTAATGACAGTTTGGGGCATTGACTATGAAGGTGATGACAGAACTGTGGATACACATATTAGAAGATTGCGTGAAAAAATAGGTGAGGAGCTAATTCAAACACATCGTGGTTTAGGATATAGCTTCGAAAAAAAATAAATGAACCGCTTAGGAAGAAAAATATCAATGATCATTACAAGTTGTATATTGCTCGTGTTTGTTTTGTATTTTGTACTTAATTCTTTTTTACTACCGAAGTATTATCTTTATCAAATGAAAAACCATGTACATGACATTTCAGATGAATTAAATGAGATGTCGTTGAAAGATTTGCATCAATCGGTAACTGAGTATGAAAAGAAATATAATGTGACCATTGCAATACAACCAATAACTTCAAATAATGATGAATTTAATGGGGCATTGCGAGACAGCTTAAATCAAAAGAAAGTAACATTAAACAAATTTTGGGTGACTGAAGATACAATTCAACAAGTAAAAGAAGGTAAAAAGGTTAGTAAAATATATGACCAAGGTAAGCTGAAATCAAGTTTTTTAGTTGATTTTATTCAAAAAGATCAACAATTTATTTTAATTGGCGTTTCAATTGTGTATTTGAGTGAAGCGGTACAGATTGTCAACCAATTCACGATTTCAATTATGATCTTACTCATCTTGATTCTGATTAGTTTGGTTTGGATTTGGTCAAAAAAAATTACGGACCCATTAAAGGAATTAAAGGATATTTCAAAAGAAATTGCCAAGTTAGACTTTAGAAAAGTAGACATTAACACTAATGATGAAATAGAAGAACTTGCAGAGAGTATTAATGAAATGAGTGAAAAATTGCGAATAGCACATGAGGATTTGAATGAAAGAAATGCAAATCTAAAACGGTTTATTTCGGATATCACCCATGAATTAAAAACACCCCTAGCATTAATAAAAGCATATTCTGTAGGGATTCAAGATGGGATTGACGATGGTAGTTATGTTGAAACCATATTAAAGCAAACAGATCATATCAATCATTTAATTGACGAACTTTTATTGTTATCCCGAATTGAAAGAGAAACATTACAAATTCAGAAAGTGGATTTCATCCATTTAGTTAATCAGTGTATACAAAATTATGAGATTGAATTAAATCGTTCAAGTATTACATTGCATGTAGATCAAAGTGAATTACAACATGTGTTTGTTGAAGCTGATCTGGGTCAAATGGAGAGAGTCATCGATAATCTTCTAAGTAATGCAGTTAAATATACGGAGAATAAAGAGATTTTCATTTCCTTCAAAGAAAATGAAGAAGAATATTTATTTTATATAGAAAACAATACGAAATTCAATAATCCGGAACAACTTCAAAATGTATGGGAACCATTTTATGTAATGGAAGCTTCTAGGAATAAAAATATGTCAGGTACAGGTTTAGGTTTAGCGATTGTTAAATCAATCCTTAATCGTCATCAATTCAAACATGATGTAACTCTCACTGATGGGAAAATAAGGTTTACCATCCATTATAGAAAGAAAAAGAAAGAAAAACCTCATTTATAAATGGGGTTTTACTTTTATTTATTCAATCTGTTTCAATGGTAACAGATCTTCTTCATACACTAACTTTCACAATTTTTCAATTTAGAGATTCAAGAATCTTGCTCAGTCCGTCGATATATAAGGAGGAAAGTCCATATTAGATTCAATTCTAAATAGTTCTTATGTCAGGATACATATTTTCAAATTAAAGGATTTTCTAGTTATATGTAGTATTTAATACGAAAGTAAGAACTTTAAGGGAGAACAGAGTGAGATGGATATATCGAGAAAGAGCATAAAAAAGAAGAAAAAATATAGAAAAGTGTTATATATTATTCTATCAATTTGTTTGATTCTCTTAGCAGTTATTGGATACAAAGGGTATGTTACGTATACAGAACTAAATAAAATTACGCAAGGTGAAGAAATTAAGTCAATTATTAGACCGGAAAAAGTAGAGGTTGATGTTCAAGAAGAACCAATTTCAATATTGTTTTTAGGACTGGAGGATTATGTCACAAAGGGAGTTAATGGAAGAACAGATGCCATCATATTAGCGACTTATAATCCAAAAGATCAAACGCTGAAAACGTTAAGCGTGCCAAGAGATACATATGTTGATATTGTGAACTTTAATGTTACGTCTAAAATTAATGGTGCATATGCAAGAGGTGGCATACAAACGACGGTACAAACGATTGAGAATTTTTTACATGTGCCAATTGACTATTATGTGACTGTCAATTTCGATGGGTTTAAAAACATTGTAGATGAAGTTGGTGGGGTAACAGTTGATGTGCCATTTGATTTTTGGGAGCATACCGATTCGGTACCTAGAGAAAAGGTCTATTTTACAAAGGGAATACAGCATTTAAATGGTCAAGAAGCGCTAGCATATTCTCGAATGAGAAAACGTGACGTAAATAATGACTTTGGACGACAAGAGCGTCAAAGACAGGTGTTAGCTGCCATTTTAAATGAACTAAAATCTCCAAAATCTATCTTAAAAACAGATACATATGCAAAAGAATTCAGCAAAAACATTCGTACAAATATCGGCATAGGTGACGCAATCAAACTATATCGCAGCCTACCAGATGATATCACAGCACATATTGAACCGTTAAGTTATACTGGAAAAAATGAATTAATTAATGGCATCTGGTACTATGTAGCAGATCAAGCAAGTGTCGATGAAATAACTACAAAATTTAAAATTCACTTAGGGATTACGGAACATACAGTTGGAAAAATAACAGAATCAGCCCAATAAAAGAAAAAGTCTTCAAATTTGAAGGCTTTTTTATTGTTTATAGAATTGCTTATGATGATCCATCTCCAGGTGGTAACCCGTTGGATTTAATACGCTCTAATTCCTGTAATTGCTGTTCTGAAAGTTCACGAGAAGGCCTGCCAATCATACCAATTATGAAGATGATGACAAATATTCCAATAAAAAAAATGATGCTCCCAATCATAGTGAAATACCTCCTTTTGTTATTGTATGCTACTTACTTTGATTTATCATATGTAAAGATTACGTGAAAGGACGATTAGCATAACATAGTATGCTATGCTAATCGTCCTTTTTAAAATTTAATCCTTATTTTGTTGGAGATGGAAATCTCGCAGCTTCAAAATGAGTACTAGCCTGACCATCTGCATTGACTGCAATAAAACCTGCAGTACTGCTTTGGGCAAAAATTTCAACCTGATCCATTGCTCTTAGTTTCAAAATCGTTGAGACATTAGCAACATTTCCAAAGTTTATTGGCCCAAAGAAATCGTTGTCAATAGCGATTGCGGGTCTTCCATTTACGCGAATTTCAATCCTGACCCTATAATTAACATTCGTATTATTAGGAGCAAAAGAAATCGTTGCAGAAACTAAATATACGCCATTCTTATTTGGTCTAAATGTTGAAGCACCTGGATTATACTCATTTGCTAAATCAAACTGTTCCATTTGGTAGTTTACTTTTACAAAAGTGTTTTCAGGTACAGTTTGATTTGCATTATTGACAGCTCTAAAGGCTGAAGCAATATTCATATTCTCTTCATTGGGATCATTTGGTTTTTTCGGTTTAGGTGGCAAACTGTTCACATCCCTTATATAAACTACTATATTTTATTAGGGGGAGTTTGGATTGATTGTATGCTTGTCCACGATTATGAGTATATATTTTACATCGATTATAATTTTTTATTCTTTTAATGGTTATTATGCCATTTTAGTATCATAGTCTATGATATGATAAATTTACAAAAGTGCGCGACTCCATTTGGAGTCATGTGAAAATTAGGATGGTCGCTTTAAAGGTTTCTTCTTTAAAAAACATGAATACACACCGCAAGTTAACAATTTAAAGGAGAAGTAAGATGCCTAAGTTGCAAAGAAATAAGATGCTATTCAGTTTAATATTACTATTTTATATATGGTTCCTATTCTTAAAATCTAGCTTTATAGTAAATGGAAATAATAAGGAAAATATAGAGAAGGTGATCCAATCTGTTGATTGGAACAATAAGAAAGATTCAATTGAAATCATAAAAATGATTGATTCAAAGCAAGATCGATTTGTTGCTTATCTGTATAATAACAATCCTGCATATATTCATTTTATTAAGAATGAATTTGGAAACTATGAAGTCACACAAAAAGAATTTAGATCTAATGAATCACTCTCGACTTTTACTGTGGATGTTTCTTTAGATAGAATACTAGTCATTACGAATAATTTTAATCAAATTGCTAAATTGAAATTATCAGTAAATGGAATAAAACAAGTCGAGGAAGAAATGAAAATCGGAAAACCTTCAGCTTTATTATTAGAAATAAATCATTTACCAAAATCTTTCGATCACAGCTATGAGTTTGACTATCAATTTTTTGATGAAAATGGTAAACAGATAATAACAGAGGAATAGTGGAATGATTTAATTAAGAGAGTTGCATTAATTGCAGCTCTTTTCTATTACATTGAATGTATGAAAAAGTGATTCGACGTAAATAGAATTAGAACTATCATAATATATTTCCTGTTAATATATCATTTCGTACCTTAAGACTAGTCAAAAGTGATTTAGTCTTCTATTCTATTGACTAGTTAAACTATTACTGGATATTGAAATAAAGCGTTTATAAGTGTTTAAGAGTTGCAATGTAACTCTTTTTTTCTGTGAAAATTCAAGTAGATACAAAATAAAAGGATTTTTGAATGCCTTATAGAATTACAAATAAATGGAAAATATTAGTAATAAAGAGATGTTCTTATGATTCAAACAAAGTGGTCTGAAATATTTTTGATGTTTAGTCCTGTTATCATTACTCCTATCATTTTATTTATTGTTTTACATTCTTCGCCTGATTTGGCATTAAGAACACATGTATTTTTTAATGGTCATCCTATTTTAGCTATCCAAACTGAAATCATTGATGATGAAGAACATAATCGATTAGACAAGGAATTCTTAAAGAAAGAAAAAGCGAAATGTTACTCTTTAACAAAAGCGCCTAATGGAGGTACAATAGATTCGTATTTTACCAATTATATTGTTCGAAAAAAGGGATTTATCTATAAGGCTAATTATTATGGGAATGCCTAAACATTCGATTTCCTGTGTTAGATCTATTATAAAATAAAAAAGTTCTTACTCTACTAAATCTATTAGTAGAGTAAGAACTATGCATTACATTAGTTTAGTTATCCTTCAATAAGTCTGTACCATAAGAGTTGTCGATTGAACAAAGCCATTCACCTTTTGAGTTTTTCTTGAAAACATATGTGGCATTTCTCTCCATCGATAACGCCAATTCATTTTTGTCTGCCTCAAGGAATGTTTGGGAAAGTACTAATGCAGTATCTCCAGCTTCTAAAATAATCATTTCACCCTCTGTCGGAATAAGCGTGTTGTTAAAATATTTTGCAATGGCAATGAATGCTTTTTTGATTTCTTCTTTTCCTCGCGCGATCATATCTGGTTTTACAACAAGGATTGCATCCTCAGTATAATAATTCAGAAGGGTATCGAAATCCTCTTGTTTAATTGCCGTATCACACTTCCTAATCAACTCTTTCAATTCGTGTTCCAACATATTCTCCTCCTAAACTTGATCAAATTTACAGACAAGATATTTTGAAAATTACATACAAGTTATTCCAATTATATTATACTTATAATAAGAATTTGTAAAAATCTGAATATTATTTTGTAAGGGAAACTTTCCTTTAAAAATAGACAGCGCTAAAGGACATAATGGTTTCCAAAACAATCTTTATCTAGCGAGATATTGAGCATTAGCGTGTAATAGAAAAAAGCCTAGATTCTCACATCTAGGTTTCTAAATTTGATGATTTATTTTAACCATGCTTGAATTATATGGTTTTCTTCACTAGATAGAATAAGAGGCTTCTTTTGATCAAATTTGATCGATTGAACTAAAGGTCGATGGATAAAGATTTGTATGAAGAGAAATACCAGAATGAAGATAATAAGGAACCCTTTTAATAAACGAAGTAAGGTCATCTTAATCACTCCTTTATATAATCTATTCGGAATTAGTCCATCTATGTTTTAGAGAGAGGTTTATATACATATTTAATTTTTTAACATCATTCTGAAGAGCAAAAGACCGTTTAATCCTTGAAATCGAATTTAGCAAAGTTTGTAGAAAGATTTAATTGAGAATGATATTCATTTTTAATTAGAAATGAGATATAATGTTTTTAAAAGATTTCAAAAGTATGTAAAATCATTAATCTATATTCTGTGAGGAGAAATTATGGATACTACAAGAGTATTTTTTAGATGGATCAATAAAAATAGAGACAAGGGCGATTTATACTTTATTTTACTAGTTGTTTCGGTCATTTTAACATCAGCCATTATGACAAAGTTATTTGAACCTAATCTAGCCATAGCCATGCTCTTATGTTTCATCTTTTTAGTTATATTTAGAATTATAGAGGATTGTATCGATTTTTTATTTAAAGCGAGAAACAAAAAAGAACAACTATATATTTCAATCATTCCTCATAGCTTGATTATTTCAATCACATTCTTACTGAACTATTTTTAATGAATGAAAACTACTTTTTGGACGGAACGATTTCAATAAATAGACATCAAAAAAAGACTATTCAGCCGTTGTTCACTTGTATTATAAAGTGGAATAACGGCTGAGTTTTTTTGGGGGGTTCGATTGAAGAATGTAGGCAATTTGAATATCGAACGACGATTTGTACTTAGCTTGAATAAGTAATTTTTTTTGCTTATTCAAAAATAAGAAAGATAATTAAAAAAAGACCCATAAAGGGTCTCGTGATTAACTTAAATTAACATTTGAATAATTTAACGATGGTTTTTCACTTAAAATGTGTATGATTCACCATCTTCTGGCACTAAAACAAAAGAAGAGATTCCTTTTTCATCAATAAATCTTCTTAATTCTTTTCTTGATAATGTCCAATGATTTACAGCTTCCATGTGACTAACAATAATTTGTGCACTAGGGGCAGCCTGGGACAATTCATAGATATCCTCTTTCCCCATGACAAGAGAACCGCCTTCGAAAAATTGATTATCTCCACCATTTACAGCAATAATTTCTGGTTTATTTGTATGAATCACATCTTGGATTCCAGCATACCAAACTGTATCTCCAGCAACATATAAAGTTTTTTCATATTGGTGTTTGAAAACAACACCACAGACTAAACCAGTACGTTTTAATATTTCCCCTCTACCATGCTCGCCCTTCGTTTTGATTAATTGGATACCCTCATAGACCGTATCCTCTTGCAATACTTCCACATTTTGGAAACCATCCTTCCTGACATCGATCGCATCTTCTTCGTTTTGAACAAACATTTTTATATCTTTTGGTAACACATCTTTCGCAACCTCGTCAAAATGATCTAAATGTAGGTGAGTTACAATCACAGCATCTATTTCATTCAAAATATCTTCAATTGATGTCGGTAAATTAACTAAAGGATTAAATTGATCCTGCCGTATTGAATTTTGGAAAGGTGGATACGTACCTTTATCAGCTAACATTGGATCAATTAAAAACTTTTTCCCTGCATATTGAACGATTAGTGTTGCATTACGAATTTGTTTAATATTCATATTATATAACTCCTTTTCTTTAGTTAGTGTTTATTACATATGATAAGTTTAATCTATGATGAGTTAATTCAAAATTTTGGACTAGAGAAGGCAAGAATCTATTATGAATCCTCAAAAGATGCCATGGATTTTGTGAAAAAATACAGTGCTAATAATCAAATAGACTGTAATTTAGAAGTTCAGGATGCGATTATTTATACAAATTCAGATCAATATGTAAATAATTTACATAAAGAATTAAAAGCTTATGATTTACTAGGAATCGACTCTGCTAGTTCTGAAAGTACAGCTTTACCTTTAGAATCTAAATTTTCAATATCAATGAAAAATCAAGCACAGTTCCATCCATTAAAATATTTAATTCACATGCTAAAGGAATCTATAGAAAAAGGATTAAGTGTATATGAGGAAACTGTTGCTATTGATGTAGAGCCTGGGAAAATTGCACAAGTCATTACGCAAAGTGGAAAGAGAATTAAATGTAAGCATGTTGTTAGTGCATCTCATTTTCCTTTCTATGATGGTATGAAATTGTTTTTTGCAAAAATGCATGCAGACCGTTCATACGTTTTAGCAGCTAAACTTAAATCACCGTTCCCTAAAGGAATGTATTTAAGTGCAGAAGATCCAAAAAGATCACTAAGAACAATCCAATATAATAATGAAGAATTAGTGTTAATTGGAGGAGAAGGACATAAAACTGGCGTAGAAACTCGTACAATGAGTTTTTATGAGAATTTGAAACAATTTGGTGATGAAGTCTTTGGTATTGAAGATGTGAAATATAGATGGTCAACACAAGACTTAGTGACTTTAGATAACGTTCCTTACATTGGTCGATATTCAGAAAATCATCATAATATTTATGTTGCCACTGGCTTCCGTAAGTGGGGAATGACAAATGGTACTGTTTCTGCCAAATTAATAAGTAATTTAATTTTAGAAAAGGACGCTCCAAATGCAGAATTATTCTCTCCTTCTAGATTTCAAGCTAACCCTAGCATTAAGCATTTCTTGATGCAAAATATTGACGTGGCTAAACACTTAATTGAAGGGAAACTAGAGCCAGTTTCTAGAAAAATAGAAGAATTATATAATGATGAAGGATCTGTTGTATCGCTTGATGGGAAACGAGTGGGAGCGTATAAAGATGTAAATGGAAAGGTTCATTGTGTTGATACAACATGTACCCATTTAGGCTGTGAAGTTGAATGGAATAATGGAGAAAAATCATGGGATTGTCCTTGTCATGGATCTAGATTTTCAATTTATGGTGAGGTTCTTGAAGGACCTGCTGAAAAGCCATTAAAGCAAGTCTTTACCCAATAAAAAAGAAGAAATTTTGAGGAGAAACGAATGACTAAAAATAAAATAGCCATTATTACTGGTGCCAGTAGAATAAATGGGATTGGTGCTGCCATTTGTCGTCAATTAGCTGACGCGGGGTATGATATCTTTTTTACCTATTGGACCTCTTATGATCAAGAAATGCCTTGGGGAATCGAGCAAGATGAACCTCAAAAACTAAAAGATGAATGCATCGCAAAAGGCGTAAGAGTTGGATCTCTTGAAATTGATTTATCAAAAGAAGATGCACCGAATCAACTATTTCAACAAATAATAAACGAGCTTGGATACCCGAGTATTTTAATTAATAATGCTGCTTATTCTACAAATAATGATTTTTCTAATTTAACTGCTCAAGACTTAAACAATCATTATGATATAAATATTCGAGCTACGACATTATTAAGTATCTTGTTTGCTAGACATTTTAAATATAAAAAAGGTGGCAGAATTATCAATCTAACATCTGGCCAATTTAAAGGACCGATGCCAGGAGAACTTGCCTATGCAACAACAAAGGGTGCAATTGATGCATTAACAATCACCCTATCTGCTGAAGTTGCACATTTAGGCATTACAGTAAATGCTGTAAATCCAGGTCCAACCAATACAGGCTGGATGACAGATGAAATCAAAGAACATCTACTTCCGTCATTTCCATTTGGTAGAATAGGTGAGCCCACAGATGTGGCAAAGTTAATAAAATTTTTAGTCAGTGACGATGGTGAATGGATTACTGGTCAAATCCTACATTCAGAAGGTGGATTTAGAAGATAATAAAAAGGGTCATATTCTAGTGAAAACCAAGAATATGACCTTTTTTATATCTAAAGTAAAAGTAAGTTTAAAATAGAAATGGAAACGAAAGAAGCACTGTATAAAAAGAGTATGTGTTGATTTCCACTTCAGGATGCTCGCTTTCCATGGGGCGTGAGCTGAGCCTCCTCGGCGAGCCTCCGGGGTCTCAACCTTCCCGCATCTCCCATAGGAGTCGAGCACCTTCCGTTCCAATCATTCCGTTTAATGTGAGGACTCTAAATTGCACTTTATTTCTGAACCTATTAATTAAAGCACCGTTTTTTTCATCTACAATATTCCATCACAAAACAGTCTCTAAATTCACCTTCATGAAATTCATGTTTTGGAAGAAGTTTCACTTTTTTAAATCCACATTTCATATAACAAGCAATTGCCCTTTCATTCCATGTTTGAGGATCCATAACGATTTTGTCAGCATTTAGTTTCTTTGTTAAATAATCAATCATTGCTGTGACAAGCTGGCTACCAATTCCTTTATTCCAATAATCTACCTCTCCGATAAATTGATCCATTCCGTATAGTTTTTCAGAAGTATTCTTATACCCATACTCTACCTTACTTTCATCATCTAATTCATAAAATTGAATATATCCAATTTCAGTATCTTCATATTCCACAATACACATTGTGACTGACTCTTCTTTTTTAAAAAAAACAGAACGAACTTTTTCCTCATTAAATGGGTTATCTCTGCCCTCATAATATTGAAGAACATGTTGATTTGATAACCATTTAACGATAAATGGTATGTCATTTTTATTGATTATTCGTACCTTTAATTGACCATTTTGAAAAATCATCATTATCCCCCTTATATCCTAACAAGTTGTAATTCATTTTTTGTAAATTGAAATCCTCTATAACCGATATGAAAAAGAGGACTGTTTACCCTAATGAAGAAATAAATAAAGAGTTAACATCCATAAATAATAGTAACCAAAAAATATTATCAATCACTAGATCTTGCAATGAAAGAAGGATATTCAATGGAAAAGTATCAACTAAAACAGGAAGATTTTGAATTAATAGAGGCTGCAAAAGAAAAAATCATTTCATTATACGAAGATGATAAGCATCATGTAGGAGCTGCAATTCGTACAAAATCGGGAAAGATTGTTTCAGCAGTACATATAGAGGCATATATCGGTAGGGTATCAGTTTGTGCTGAAGCCATTACGATCGGAAAGGCAATCTCTGATGGGGATAAAGGGTTTGATACAATCGTAGCCGTAAGACATCCATATTCAGACGAAGTAAATAGAGAAATAAAAGTTGTAAGTCCATGCGGAATGTGTAGGGAACTAATTTCTGATTACTCATCAAATTGTTTTGTAATTATTCAAGATAATGATGAAATTGTCAAAGTGAGGATTCATGAACTGATTCCATTGAAGTATAAAAGAGAGAGTTAAATGGAGGAAAAAGGGTGCCAATTACAAAAGAAGAATTATTAAAGCACAATGGTCAAATGAGCGTATGGGTTCATTCATTAAATGCACTGTCAGAAGAAAAATGGCGAAAACCAATTGCAGTAAATAAATGGACTGTTGCTGAAATAATCTCTCATTTAAGTGCGTGGGATTCATACATTATAGAACAGCGATTAGCCATTGAAAATGAAGATTTACCAATTAGCCCTGATGTAGAAAAGTTCAATACTACTGCTGCTGAATATGCTAGAAATCATTCAAAAGAAACGATTTTGAATGAATTTACACGGAATCGACATAAATTGATTGAGTGTATAGAGAATTTAGATGTCCAAAAACTACAAAAAACTTTCTATCGCAAATTAACGACACTTCAATATTTGGGCGGATTTATAGAGCATGATTTACATCATCAAAAACAAATCTTAGATGTTATATAATTTTAAAAGGCTTCGGCGTTCTCTCCGATGCTTTTTTTATCTCTTTTGACCTAAATACTAGTTAAATTCATCAAAACCTATTTAATATATTTTCAGGTGAAAGTGAAATCGAATAAAACACTTCATTGCCATGTAATTATTATTATAGTCTTTTATAAAATTAGTTTAGAAAACGCAAAGATACAAATTTGAGGAGGAGTCCAATGGAAATTAATAAAGTAACAATTCATACTAGTAAACTGAATGAGACAAGGCATTTTTATGATTATGTACTAGGTTTTCAGTTGGTTACATCCAATGAAAATCATTTGCTATTCAAGTTGGAAGCAGCTTACTAGAATTTTTAGATACAAAAAAAGAAACGAAACCTTTTTATCATTTTGCGTTTAATATTCCTTCCAATCGATTTCAGGAGGCTAAATACTGGGCAAAATTAAAAGTTACTCTTACAGTGGAAGATGGGATGGATGAAGTGTATTTCAAGTTTTTAGATGCACATTCTTTTTATTTTATAGACCCATCTGGAAACATAGTCGAATTTATTTCAAGGCATTCTGTTTCGGTAGAGAGTAATGATGCCTTCTCGGCAAACTCAATACTAAATATAAGTGAAATTAATGTTACAACGACAGATGTTATGTCTGTTGGAAATCAGTTAATTGCAAATGGAATAGAGGTAAGAGATGGAAATGACTTAACTGAGTCGTTAAACTTTATGGGCAAGGAAGGCTGTTTTCTCTTACTTGGTCCACAAAATAGAAGATGGATATTTTCAGATAAACGCTCAAGATGTTTTCCCGTTGTCATAACTATTGACCATGAAAAAGTAATTGAAGTTGATGAGTTTGGCAAAGTAGACATTTTACATATATAGATGATTTGGTTATTTATAATAGTACTTTTTTCTTTTGCCAAAATAGCATATTCGAAAATCTTATCACTATATAATGAAGTACCTGAAAGAAGGGGTAAAAAGTGTTTATTCATTTAATATTAGAAGTCATGGTACCATTATTTTTTTATGTCATAATAGGTTATATATTTAACAAGATTTTCAAATTGCACTTAGGCACATTAACGACTCTATTAGTCTATTTATTTTTACCCGTTGCTGTATTTATGAAAATGTATAGTAGTCCTTTATCTGGCGGAGTAGCAGGAAGCATTCTGCTATTTTTGATGGTTCAGTATGCCTTAATGTCTTTTGTTTCATTAATAGCTTGTAGAATAAGAGGCATTGAGCCAAGTATGAGAGGTGCATTTGCCAATAGTATTGCATTAAATAATTCCGGTAATTTAGGCCTGCCAGTTAATGCTTTGGTATTTAAAAATGATCCATTTGCAATGAGTATAGGAGTCTTAATCGTCCTGTTTCAAAATATCATGACATTTACTGTTGGAATTTATAATGCAGAAGCAACTGTAAAGATGAAGGAAGCAATCATAAAAATGTTAAAACTTCCAATCTTATATAGTGTGGTATTAGGGTTTATCCTCCAGTTATCTCAGGTGGAATTATCTGATGGGATTGTTTCAGTTTTTGATCCGATTACAGCTGCTTTTGCACCTTTTGCATTAATAACTTTAGGTGCTCAATTAGCGGAATCTGGTAATAAAATTGATTGGGCAAATTTAGGACTCAGTAATTTTCTAAGATTAATTGGTGCGCCATTATTAGCATACGGAATCATATTAATTTTTGGATTTGAAGGTGTCGTTGCAAAAGCATTATTTATTGGAAGTGCTTTTCCAAGTTCGAGAAATAGTGCATTATTATCCTTCAAAGGACCACACGCTAGTTTTGCAGCACAAACAGTGATATCTTCTACAATCATTAGTAGTGTCACTTTACCAATTGTTATTCAACTTTCCGGTATTCTTTTTTAAGTTCAAAGTG
The DNA here is from genome assembly GCF_036962205.1 of Bacillus sp. JJ664. Taxonomy (NCBI): domain Bacteria; kingdom Bacillati; phylum Bacillota; class Bacilli; order Caryophanales; family Bacillaceae; genus Bacillus; species Bacillus sp. JJ664. Next base: position 25,171 of record NZ_JBALMS010000046.1, read on the forward strand.
TTGTACACTTTAAGACAAATCACTTTGAACTTTATGTTTTAATCATAAAAGGGACATGTTCAAAAGGAGTTTAATATGGCTTGTAAAACCGAAGATGATATTATGAAGTTAATCAAAGATGATGTGTGGATGATGGACATATTAAAAACTGCAAAAGCGTTACAACTTCCAGAATGGTGGATTTGTGCAGGCTTTGTGCGCTCTAAAATTTGGGACAATTTACACGGATACGAAAAAAGAACAAGACTTGAAGATATTGATGTTATTTATTTTGATCCTACAAATTTAGATGAATCAATTGAAAAGAAATATGAAGAGATATTAAAGGACTTAAAAATGGATATTCCTTGGTCTGTTAAAAATGAAGCAAGAATGCACTTGAAAAATAATATCCAACCTTATCAATCATGTGTTGATGCTATTTCAAAGTTTCCAGAAACTGCAACAGCACTTGGTGTAAAACTAAATGAGAGGGATGAAATCATTTTAACAGCGCCATGTGGAATAGATGATGCAATTAATGGTATCATAAAACCTTCACCAAATAGCATAGAGGCTATTGAAATATTTGAAGGACGCTTACTTCAGAAAAATTGGAAACAAAAGTGGCCTCTGTTACAAATAGAAGAAACCTATTAAAAATAAAGAATATGTCTTAGAACTATTTGAATCAGTTTTTAATAAGATAATTAGGGGGGCTATGTAATGAAAAAACATTTGTTCATTAGTTTGGCAATTGTAAGCATTCTTTGTATATCAGGTTGTCAAACAAATGACAATGGTAAAAAGGATGGGAAGGTAACGGTGGAAGATAAGGATAAGAAACCAGCAGTTGAGGATAAAATCTTAGCTGAAAATGAAGTTTTTAAAGTTACTTCAATCGTTAGAGAAGAAACTGTAAATAATGTTTTTGAAGTAGAAGGAACCGCGAGTGTATTTGAAGCGATGTTTAAGTATCGTTTGGAAGATGGGCATAACGTATTAGCTGAAGGAAGTGTTATGGCAGATAGAGGTGCTCCTGATTGGGGAAGCTTTAACATAAGGATTAGTCATAACCAACCATCAAGCCCAAATGGTGTGTTAACGATTTATGTTGCGAGTGCTAAAGATGGTACAGCAGAAAATGAACTAAATATCCCGGTTGAATTTGCAAATTTTGAAAGATAATAGAAAGACTTTAGCTAAACGCTAAAGTCTTTTTTGGTTTAATGTAAAGAAATCATCATATCTGGAATCAATTTTCATTATGAATTAATGATAAAATGAGTAGAATGCAAATTGTTACATAAACTAGGTTGTTTAGTTTTATTAAAAATTTCTAACGAAACTCTAATGAAATTTTAAAAAAGGTGTAAGTTCGTTTTCATTTTTTACAGATATGCTTATTAAATACAAAGAAAGATTTTATAAGTGTTATTATAAAAAAAATGAGGGATAAAATAAATGAAAAAAATATTAATTATAGAAGATGAAAAAGAATTAGCGAATTTTATTAGATTAGAATTGGAGTATGAGGGAAATGAAGTTCATATTTCAAATGATGGAAGAGAAGGATTAAACCAAGCAATAGAGAATGAGTATGATTTAATCCTACTTGATTTGATGCTCCCAAATTTAAGTGGAATAGAAGTATGTAGAAGAATACGAGCTCACAAAGATACACCAATCATCATGATTACTGCACGTGATAGTGTATTTGATCGTATTTCAGGTCTTGATAGTGGTGCTGACGATTATATTTCAAAACCATTTGTCATTGAAGAGCTACTTGCTCATATGCGTGCAATATTTAGACGAATAGATCGTTCAACAAAAATACATTGTTTAAAATTTAAAGATTTATCTTTAGATTCTGCGGCAAGAGTTGTAAAAAAAGAAGATACAATTATTGATTTAACGAAAAAAGAGTTCGATTTACTATATTTGTTAATGAGTAATGTAAACAGAGTTTTAACTAGAGAAATTTTACTAGAAACAGTATGGGGTTATGGCTCTACAATTGAAACAAATGTTGTAGATGTTTATATTAGTTATTTAAGAACAAAACTAGATGATAAGAACAATACGTATATACACACTGTAAGAGGTACAGGGTATGTAATGAGAATGTAGAGGTGAAATTCAGTTTGTTCAATAAGCTTTCTATTAGATGGAAAATAACGATAACAATCGTTTTGCTTATGGTTTTCATTTTTACATTATGTAATATTATTCAACTATTCCTAATACAGGTTTCAATTATCAATCAGCAACACCACAGAATTGAAAAACGATTAACTGAAACTGTAGCTTATATGGACGAAGAGTATAATAAAAAACAATCAAATGAAACCTTTATTATGGATACTAGACATTATTTCGAAAAAATCATTCAAAATAATGAAATGATTCGATTATTAGATACTGACGGAAAAGTGATTTATACCGTATCACAAAAAATGCCAAAAATAGATATTGATAAAAATAGTGTTGGTCAGTTTAGGCAATATAGATTACACAATCAAGAAATCTTGATTGCAAGTAAAGCACTGCATTATGGGAAATTCCATGGAATATTAGAAGTTGCAATAAACGTTGAAATCTTTTCAAAGTTTGTGAAGGAATCCTTCTTTATTCTAATTTTTGGTACAATCTTTTCACTGATCTTAAGTATAATAAGTGGTTGGTTTTTATCTAAAAAATTATTAATGCCAATTAAAAATTTAAATCATACGATGTTGAAAATTAAAAATAACCAATTAAAAGAGCGAGTCTTTGTTGGTGAAATAAATGATGAATTGTCAGAACTAGGTTTAATCTTTAATAAAATGATGGACGAGTTAGAAGCATCAATTACAAGACAAAAACGATTTGTAGAAGATGCTTCGCATGAGTTGAGAACACCTTTGGCAATTATTCATGGTCACTTATCCCTTGTCAATCGCTGGGGTAAAAAAGATAAAAAAGTTCTAGAAGATTCTTTGAATACATGTATTAATGAAACAAACCGAATGATTATCTTAACGAATGAACTTTTACAATTATCTAAACTTGAAAAGGGTAATGAAGAGATTATTAAATTTGAACCTTGCAATGTCTTAGAGGTTGTACATGAGATAATAAATAACTATCGATTATTACATGAAGATATGAAGATTGATTATGTTCAAGAAAATGAGACTATTGATCAAGCGAATATTACTCGAGAACATTTAATGCAAGTTTTAATCATTTTATTCGATAATGCAGTGAAATATAGTAAGGATGAAACAAAAATCAATATCTTAGTAAATCAGAGTGACCAACACATTCAGATCCGTGTTACAGATAATGGGATAGGTATTTCTGAAGAAGATATAAAACATATTTTCGATCGATTTTATAGAGCCGATAAGGCAAGAAGCAGAGCAAACGGTGGAAATGGATTAGGACTTTCAATTGCTAAAAACCTAATTGATGACTATGGTGGAGGTCTGGAAATTACAAGTGAATATGGCGAAGGAACAACTGCGATTATTACACTTGCTGTATATCCTTTCGAATAAGACTTGTTTACGAACAAGTCTTTTTTGTGTATAAGTTTAGAAATACATATACATAGTTTCTACATACTGTTTATGGTAAAGTTGAATAAAATGAAAATTCTTTAAATTGAGAGGAGAAGGATTTATGAACCAATTAAGAATCGCAATTAATTACGCAATTATGATCGAAAGACTGCGTAGTGAAGGTGTTGAGAATAACCAATTAATAACCGTTTTGAAAGAAGAAAATTATGAATTTCTTAACCAATTTGGAAAAGGTATGCCAGATTGGGAGGCTTTAGTAGATCTATTTAAACAAAGTGAAGAGGAATTCCAAAGAATTCTTAACGAAGGTTACCACATTAAGTTTTTAACAAAAGGGTCATTAATGACCTTATTAAGACTTAAATATGGAATCGAAGTAGAAAAGGATTATGATGACAAAGGAACTGCAATTGAAGGTATCATTCTTTCAAGTGAAGCAGTAGAAACTGTTAAAAACACATTAGCTCCAAATTGGAAACTGTCTACATATGTGGATGAAAAAGACATATCAAAAGTACGAATTGAGTTACTGAAAAGCTCTGAATTGACTTCTATTTAATGTAGGAAACTCTCTATCAATGTTCTGATTGATAGAGAGTTTTTTTGATGAATGAAGAAATCTAAAGAAGGTGACTTTTGGTCATACCTTCTTATATATAATTTATCATCTTTTTACCATACTCAATTAATGAATCATACGGATCACCATCTAAGCCTAAAATTTTACATAAAGCAGGCTCTGTTTTATATCCCTGTTTTTTTAGATGAATTACTTCGCTTCTTATATTTGGAGAATGCTCCATTATCAGATGCTCAATGACCATATGAATATATGCATTTTGTTTTTGAACTGGTGTTGCTTGAGCATATATTTCAATTTCAAATTCATCAAATTTGAAGTTTACAGTTATGGCTGGAACATCTCTGATAATTGAATGTGATAATTTAAAGTTATTTTGCAAGCTATATAAATTTCTAATCATCTTTTCAAAATGTATAAAATCCCATACTTCAATAATAATATCTAAATCTGAATCCTCTATATCAATTCCAATCGGTATTG
>NZ_JBALMS010000047.1:0-31947 GCF_036962205.1 Bacillus sp. JJ664
ATGCTGAAGGATCCTCACTCTCAAGCACAAGACTTAACTTTTGGACGACCTTTGAAATAAAATGATCATGTTCATTTGAATCACTGATCGCATTCCAATTCATTTCTTGGTTCATTTTTTTAATTTCAAATTCATGATCAATTGATTGCTCTTGTAAAATAAATAAAATAAAACTTTGAATTAATGGATTTGCTCGAGAACTTTTCACAACTTCTTCTATTTGTTTTATAACAAGTTTACAATCAATTACTCTCAGTTCATTAATGATTTCAAGCTGTTTGTGGATCGATTTGTTATTTTCTACTAAATTATGTAAATTCAACATTTCATGATGTTCATTTCGTTCTGGAGCTACCTTATTTGATAACGATAGCATTGCTTGATATTTATCCATTTGATTTTCATCTATTCGTTTTTGCTGGAGTAATTTTTTTATAGATTTTTGTAATACTTCATACTCTTTTAATTGAAATAAAATACTGATAAAGACTTCAATTGCTTCATCACTCTCAAATGGTCCAAAAACTAAGTCCTCACATCTTATTTTTGCTTCTATTGGTTTGTTCCCTTCGAGTAAGCATGCTACCGCTGCTAGTTCAGTTTGAGAATTATGTTCATCCATCTCTTTTAGTTGGTCACAAAGCATCAATGCTTTACTGTAGTTTTTCTCTTCTAGCGCTTTTTTACCTAAACTGATAATCCGATCCTTTAATTTAGGAAAAAAGACAATATTGTCTTCCATCTAACTCCTCCTTATCCAATAGTTTTCACCTGAACATATACATAATGAAAAAGTTTATCATGAATACAAATTAAATAAAATATTTCGCTACGAATTATCCTTTTTAAGCGACAAAAAAAGAAGAACAAGGTTCTTCTTTTTTTAGCGTAATGGCTTTAGACCAAAACGTTTCCATAGTTTCGGATATAATTCTTTTAATTCATCGTTTGTTTTCCAATCTGCTGCTAAATGTAACTCTGGATAATGATATCCCTTACTTTCAACTAAAGCATTGAATTCATTCCAAAGTTGATCATCCCAATCATCGTCGCCTTTACGTTTGATTGTATAAGCTTGTAGAGCTAAATCTAACATGTCTTCTAATTCAGGCACTAAACCTTCTGCCTCATAAACAGGAAATATATATTCAGCCAAATAGTCTGGATTGTCTAGAACTTTTTTATATACTTGCTCACCTTGACCGATTAACCACGCTCTAAAAAAAGCAAATGAATCTTCCGAGCATCCATCCATAATCACCCATGCAGCTGCTAATAACCTAGAATTGTATGCTCTTGAAAAAGCAGTTTCGAACTGTATTTCAAATTCTGCAATTTCTTCATCACTTTGTTTTGCTAAATGACTTATTACCCACTCATAAGGTTCTTCTACAATATGCATTTTTGAAATGAGTCCCCAAAAGTCTTGTTCGGTCATAAAAATCACTCCACTATCTTATTTATATTAGGATAACATATCTCATCATAAAATTTCGGTTCTTTACAAATTTGTTATATTCTCACAATTTTGTAAAAAACAAAAAAAAGAGAAGGAATTCCCTTCTCTTTTAGCTAATATATTACTCTTTATGCACTGCATCATTTAGGTCATTTGCTGACGCTGCAACACTGCTGATTGCTCCACCAATTTCTTTAATCACATCAACTAAATTTACAATTTGTTTTTCAATTCCATGGTTTCCAGATAAGCTAGTATCCATTGAACTTACAATGCCATTAAAGGAATCATGAGTTTGCGTAGCTTCCTGTTGACCATCATTTACTAGACCTTTTACATCATGAATCGAATTGACAACTTTATTCATATACAGAGTTGCATGTGAAATTAATTCTTCAATTCGTTCTGTTGATGTTTTTGTCTGGGTAGCTAATTTCTTTACCTCGTTCGCTACTACCGCAAATCCTTTACCATGCTCACCTGCACGAGCTGCCTCAATCGCAGAGTTAAGGGCAAGTAAATTAGTTTGATTAGCAATATCTTGAACAATTAAAATGACTTGTGATATTTCATTAAATGAGTTATTTAATACATCAACTGACACTGATACTTCATCAGTACTATTTGAGATCGTTGAAATTTTATTATGCAACACCTTCATTAACTCTTGACCTTCATAAGCCAACGACTGAGTAGTACTTGCAATTTCATTATTTGATATAACTGATTCATTTACCCTTACACTGCTATCTACTAATAACTCAACAGCAGCATTTGTTTCTTCTACTAAAGCAAGTAATTCCTCAGCAATTTCACCAATTTTTTTCTTTAAATTTATTTCAACTTGTAATTGTTTCTCTTTTGCCCCAATATTTTCTTTTTCATATAGATCTAATACTAACTGCTGTTCAAAGTTTAATATTTTCGAGGATACTGATATTAGCTTTCTTTGCTCTTCATTAGTAGTATTCGTAATTTTAGAAATGACAAAAATTAACTCTTCTAAAATATTTTGAAATGCAGCTAAATACCATTTCGGTTGAAGACCTATTCTAAAATGGATTTGAGCCACTTTTAATCGTTTATTTACATATTCATCATTTATTTCACCATGAAACAATAAATGGATATGTGACGATAAAGTTTTTCTCAACCGTTCAACAGATGAGTGACTTTCAATGATATTTTTTAAATGTTCAACTTTTAGTACAGCATCATAAAATGCTGACACTAAACTTTCTATATTTTCAGAAACAATAGGCTGTAAACTTTTTAAGATCTTTAATTCTTCTTCATTTAATCGTATGAACGCTAACTGCTGTTTTATTTCTTCATCTGTTACTTGGATTAAAACTGAAACATTTGATTGATTACTTTCTTGCATAAAATGATTTTGCTTCTCTTTCTTTTTAAAAAACATAAAAAATATGCTCCCTTCTTCATCTGTAATTATGTCGGAATAATATAAAAAATGTTTAGTTACATGCTGAATCCATTTTTTACTATTGAGTCCAACAAATGATTGGGAATGTTCATACTGAGACATAAAAAAAAGCAGAAAGTTATAAATTAAAGTATTAGTACAAAGGAACTAATAAAGAATAGAAGGAGAAATCGAATTGGAGACGCAAAAAAAGGTTTAAGAAAATGGGATAACCCGTATTTCTTAAACCTTTTCCTGTTATGACGTCCTGGGAGGGATTCGAACCCCCGACCGACGGCTTAGAAGGCCGTTGCTCTATCCTGCTGAGCTACCAGGACATATGGAGCGGGTGATGGGAATCGAACCCACGACCGAAGCTTGGAAGGCTTCTATTTTACCATTAAACTACACCCGCGTGTTTTTTTAGCGACATCACCTGTCGACATAATTTATTATAGTCACTTCACTAAATAAAGTCAACAATAATTTTAACTTTTTTTCCAAAATAAAGGAAATAATTTCTTTTCTATTTATACACTCATTATATTTTATTTGTATGAAAATTATCACTTTTTAAAGAACTTAAAGGTTAGTAGGTATTTTTATTTTCCCACTAACCTTTACCTAATGTTTTTAATTTAAATCAAATGAAGATGATAATAACTCTTTGCCATCAATCGTGTGAAAAATGACAGTTGCAGATTTACCATCGGTATCTATGATCGCATATGTTTTTTCTTTTCTCATTCGAGGTAGGAGTATACTACCTGGGTTAATAAAAAGGATTCCATCAATCACTTCTGCACCAAGCATGTGAGAGTGGCCGAAGCAAGCAATCGTTGCACCTAATTCTCTGCATCGATAATGTAGCTTCTGAAGTGTCTGTTTAATCCCATATAAATGACCATGGGTAGCATAAATCTTGAAATCATTTTCCTGATGAATGAACTCTTCAGGGAATTCTCCTCTAAAATCACAATTGCCTCGGACCACATGAAAACCTTGTAATTCTTTCGCATCAATCTCTAACTCAGAGTCACCACAATGAATCATTATATCAACATCTTCACGATGACGTTTAGATATGACTTCAAGAAGTTCTGTTAAACCATGACTATCACTTAGAATCAATGCTTTCATCGTCATGATCTCCTTAGAAAAAATTCTTTTCCTTCTTTTTCTATCACGGTCATTAATGAGTTAATTGCATTTGCTCTATGACTTAAGCCACTTTTTTCATCAGTTGATAATTCAGCCATTGTTTTGTCCAACTCTGGCAAGAAGAAAATTGGATCATATCCAAATCCATTTGTTCCTCTTTTTTCGCTCGAGATATAGCCCTCTACTGTCCCATTAACGGTAATCGTTTTTTTACCTGGAGCAGCTAATGCAAGCGCACAATAAAACCTTGCTGTACGTTTACCTGGAAAAACATCATGTAGCTCGCTTAATACTTTTTGCAAATTATCTTCATCGCTTTTATGTAGACCTGCATAACGTGCTGAATATACACCAGGTCTTCCTTCAAGTGCATCTACAATTAACCCCGAATCATCTGCAATAACAGGAATTTGTAAAACTTTTGCTAAATATTCAGCTTTTAAAATAGCATTTTCTTCAAAAGTTGTACCAGTTTCTTCAATCTCTTCAATTTCAGGGAAATCTCGTAAGGATTTAATTTGATATCCCATTGGGTGAAAAAGTGCTTCAAAGTCTTTTACTTTTCCTTTATTATTCGTCGCAATAATAATTGTTTCCATCCTTAAAGTCTCTCCTCTATATATGTATGGTTAAAACTTAATTCCTTCATTTAATAGAACTTCTTTTTGTTTTCCAATCAGCTTTTTAATTCCTAATTCACCTAAAGAAAGCATTTCATTTAACTCTTCTCTCGTAAAAGTCGCTTCTTCACCAGTTCCTTGCAGTTCCACAAAGCGTCCTTCTCCAGTCATAATGATATTCATATCAACACTAGCTGCAGAATCTTCTATATAATATAAATCTAAAACCGCACCAGCATCCTCTAATATCCCTACAGATGTCGCTGCCAAATAATCTTTAACTGGATAAGACTTTAATTTATCTTGTTTAATTAATTTATCAAATGCCAACATCATCGCAACGAAAGCACCTGTAATAGAGGTTGTTCGAGTTCCCCCATCGGCTTGTATTACATCACAGTCAATCCATATCGTTTTTTCTCCAAGTGCTTCTAAATCTACAACCGCTCTTAGTGCTCTACCGATTAATCGTTGAATTTCCATTGTACGACCTGTTACTTTACCTTTTGTCGACTCACGCATCGTACGATCATGTGTTGCTCTCGGTAACATAGAATACTCAGCTGAAATCCAACCTTTACCGCTATTTCTTAGGAAAGGTGGCACGCGGTCTTCAACCGTGGCATTACATATTACTTTTGTATCCCCAACACTTATTAATACAGATCCTTCTGCATGTTTTGTATAATTCGTTACAATTTCTATTGGCCTTAATTCATTATTTAATCTTCCATCTGTTCTAGTCATGTTTGTTTCCTCCTACATAAATCTTCCAATTACTAGTATAGACAAAAATATGATTTCATTTCTACTTATTAAAAGCATTTCTTTAGATAAATGCAAAAAACCTTGAACAAAAGTCATATTTTAACTTTGGCTCAAGGTTTGATAATGAAGTTTATAATTCTTTTGTATTTACATCCTTAGGTCTTGAAACTGGTTGGCTTAAAGGCTTACCTTGTTGATTTAGTGCTGTTAATTTACCATCCACTTGAATTTCAATTGAAGTAACGCCTTTTTGTTCAGTTAACGATAATACAAGAGGTTGTAATACATCATCATTAATCATGTTTTTAGCAATGTTACCGTAAATACCTTCATTAAAATTCAGTGTTAGTTTACCATTTGTATATTTTGGCTCAGCAACTAATTTTGTATCTGAACCAAAATCTGATACAAGTTCAGAATACTCAGAAGGACCCTTAACAAGTTCATTTACAATTGCAGTATATGAATCTTTTTCTGCATTTGAAATCCTTCTAGTTACAGGAACATAATAAGTTTCACCCATTTCATCTTGTGAAACATAATATAATGTAACTGGTCTTGAATTCATTACATCAACGATATCACCTTTATCAAAATTAATGCCATCTTGCCTTGTTAACCCCTCACTTATTTGAGCTTTGTTAATTGGCATCGCGGTTAAGTTTTTACCATTCACACGAATTTTCACTTTTTTAACATTCTCAAACTGCGTCAATGTCCACGTTACAGCTTGAAATACTTTTAACTCATCTTCGTCATGATACTGTTTAAACTCTGTAGAGAAATCAGCAATGACTGTACCATCTTTTTGCGTTTCTACCCCTAAAACCTCCGTGTTTGGTGGTAAAACAGCTTGGAATCCATTTGGTAATTGATCTGTTACCGGACCATCTTTCACTAAATACTCTAAGGCTTGTTTTGCTAAACTTGTAGATTTAGGTAATTGAAAAGTTTGCGGTACAACATAACCATTTCGATCAATTAAATATAATTCTCTCTTCGCTGTTTGTTCTTGTACCTTACCTGCTTGTACTTCTTTGGATGGTTGGTCACTTCTATATGTAACCGTTTTAGGTGGATCGATTTCATTAGAAGATTTAACCGGAATTAAACCACAACCAGATAATGTAGCAAGTCCACAAAGTGTTGCTGTTGTTACCAATAATCTTTTTTTCATTGCCATACTCCCCCCACGCTTTTTTACTATTTATACGAGCATGTACAATTTTTAGAACAAGCTATAGCCAAAAAAAATAAATATTTTAATCTTGCTTTTAAATTTACTGGAAATATTCACCTTAAATACGAATCTGTCATATGATAAAAAGACTAAATGAATACCCATCCGAAGTACAGCTCGGTCAAGCAAGGAGGGTTAGCACAGTTGAAGGATAGAGAATATCAAACAAAGCACACACTCACTAAGCGTGAAAAAGAAGTATTTGAACTTCTTGTTCAAGATAAAACTACAAGAGAAATTGCTGAAGAACTGTTTATAAGTGAAAAAACTGTGAGAAATCATATTTCAAATGCAATGCAGAAGCTTGGGGTTAAGGGGCGATCACAAGCAGTTATCGAGCTACTACGCATGGGCGAGCTTGAACTATAGCATTCTTGTAGATTTACAAATCTACTCATCAACCTAGTGCCGGCTATCTTTTTGATATGCCGGTTTTGGTTTTTTATATTGAGCTAGCAAAATTGGGCTTCATTTATTAAAAAAACGAACAAATTTAAATATTGGCCAATGCGCACAATCCATTATCTTTACTATTAAACAATTAAATTAGTTATTTGCGGACCAACATTTTATTTATCATGTATATAATAGTAACCTCATCATTTTTTCAGATGGGGTTTCTTTTATGGTTTGAAAATTATTTATTAAAAAATTTAGAGGAAGAATATCTAATTTTTTTGTCGATTATGTATTGGCACTATATAAAACACTTCACTTTCCGGCAAGATTCATTGACATTTTCTAATTAAATATCCTTATATGATAGATACTGATATTTCGCTGCTCTTGCATATAAATCTACGGTTTTACTCTATTAAAATATTTTCATATAAGTAACAAGACCTATTCTCAATAAACAAAAAAAGCAATTACTACGAGACTAGTAATTGCTTCATAAATCCTTAAAGACCATAAAATTCTTTTGTGTTTTCGTATAGACATTTATAAACTTCTTCTAATTCCAACTCTTTTATCTCCGCAATTTTGCGTACTGATTCATGAATAAATATTGGATGAGTATAATCTCCTTCAAAACGACCTTCAAACGGCCATGGACCATCTGTTTCAACCATCATTAGGTTAATGGGATAGAGTTTAACCAATTCCTGTATCTCATCTTCATATAACACATCAGGCGTAATGGATATATAATAACCATTTTCTATCATTCGCTTAATGGTATGTTTGTTTCCTTTAAACCAATGAAAATGTGCTTTTTTGATTTTATATTTTTCTAGTAGACAGCAAACGATATCGGCATCTTCATAAACCGCATGTAATACGATCGGTTTGTTTAACTCATATGCAAGTTTAATAAACTTTTCAAGTAACTCTATATATGGTTTATAATCAAGCATTTGTTCCTGATTTCGATAATACGGTAAGCCTACTTCACCTATTGCTATCATTTTATCGCTATGTTCACGTATCCATTTTAACAAAGCTTGAGTTTCATCTTCTGAGGGAATCTCTTGTTCAGGGTGATATCCAAATGCCGAGTAGACTTGTCTTGATTGTAAATGAAAATCGAGATTTTTCTTACATGAAGCTAAATTCATGGAAACTGAAATAAGCGCTTCTACTTCATGTTCTTTTAAACTATTCAGTATCTCATCTCTTTGTTTCGTTTCATATGAGTCAAGATGAATATGAGCATCTATCACTTTCATCTGGTTTCCCCTTTTCCAGTGCAGAGTATATTTTACGTTTCCACGCGGTAAATTCATCAGTCAATAGTAATTCTTTTTGACGAGGTCTTGGAAATGGTACGATCATTTCTTCTTTAATCTTTGCAGGTTTATCTGAGAAAATATAAATCCGATCAGACATTAACAAAGCTTCATCAATATTATGTGTAACTAGCAAAATTGACCGTCTTTGTTCTTCCCAGATTGAAAGAAGCCATTGCTGCATATCAAGTCTTGTAAATTCATCTAATGCCGAAAATGGTTCATCCATACACATGAATGATTGCGGAGCAAGTAATGATCTAAGAAAAGACACTCGTTGTTTCATGCCACCTGATAATTCATGCGGATAAGCATTTTTGTAGTCAGCAAGTCCAGTTCGTTTCAACCAATCTCGCGCTAATGCTTCATCAGGTTTACCTTTCAGTTCACTTGATAATAAAATATTTTTTAAGACATTACGCCATGGTAGAAGTGAATGTTCTTGCGGCATAAAACTGATATGACCTAATTCTCCATTTATGACTGATTGATTTAATATGATTTGTCCCGAATCAGGATTGATCAATCCACCAATTAAATTGAATAAAGTACTTTTCCCACTTCCTGATGGACCTAAAATTGAGACAAATTCACCTTCATTTACTTGCATCGAAATACCTGCTAAAACTTGTTGATTTTTTCCAAATGATTTTTTTAGATTTCTTATTTCTAACGTCATTTTTATTTTACTCCCTTAGACTTCCATTTCACCGTCATTTTTTCTAGCAATACAATCACGCCGAAAAAGAACATACTTAAAAACATAATGATAAAAATCGAGACAAATACTCGATCTGTACGAAATGAAGAAGAAGCAAGTGTCATAAATACTCCAATACCTGTTTTTGCACCAAGCCACTCAGAAATCACAGCACCCATCACACTATATGTCGCGGATATTTTTAATCCCGAAAAAATAGACGGTAGTGAGTATGGACATTCTATTTTCCAAAACAATTGTGATTTTGTTGCCCCTGCCATTTTCATATAATTAATCAATTCGGTAGGTGTTTGCCTAAATCCATCGAGAGCAGAAACAGTAACTGGAAAGAAACAAACTAGTGAAATAATCATTAGCTTTGGTAGGATTCCAAATCCAAACCATATTATTAAGAGTGGTGCTAAAACAATAATTGGTACGTTCTGTGACAAAATCAATAATGGATAAAATGCTTCTTTAAATCCTGGAATTAAATGTAGTACGATTGCAATCATAAGTCCTAAAAAAGTACCTACCAAAAAACCTGAGATCGTTAATTGTACGGTAGAAAGTACATGTGGAACTAACGAATCATAAGATTGGATTCCTTCTTTTAGTATTGCGATTGGCCCTGGTAAGAGCCAATCTTCTATTTTGAAAAATTTTATACTTAGCTGCCAAATAACTAAAAAAAGGAGGATGACAAGAATTGGTTGCCATCCTTTTATTTTTTTGCGGTTCATTAACGGTACTTCTCCGTTAAATCATCCATTGCAATCCCTTGTGGCTGATATAGAATTTTCATTTGAGTAATGACATTATGACAGCCAATTTCAATCATTTTTTCATTCATTTTTTGGACAATATTTAATAATTGATTTAAATCGCCTTCCATTGTTGTTTCTAATGGTTGAACTTGGTATTTTACACCAGACTCATCGATTACTTTTATCGCTGCATCAACCGCTGGAATAACTTCCTCAATTTTGTTTGTTTTAGGAATAATTTGTACACTCATTAAAGTATTAGACATTTAAAACTCTCCTCTGTCAAAAAATATTATTCTGGTAAAAATTCATTCGTAAAAGCTTTTTCCGGTTCAAATTTACCTTCTAACAATTTATTTTCAGTTAACCACTCTGCATAGTTTTTCCAAATTGTTAACTTCTGTTCACCCCAACGACTTGCATCGTCTTGATATTTACTTGAAAGCCACTCCTGACTTTTTTGAACTAGATCTTTATCTAAATCTGGATTATCTTTTAACAGAATATCAGCTGCTTCCTTTGGATGATCGATTGAATAAGTATATCCTTTAGACGCCGCCTTCATAAATGCTTTGACTGTTTCTGGTTGATTCTTAATCATTTTTTCATTCGTTGCTAATACTGGTGTATAATAATCTAACTTATCACTGTAATCAGTTAAATAAACCATATTCAACTTCTCACCACGAAGCTCAGCTTCTATGCCTGTCCATCCTTGATAAATCCAAGCAAAATCAATATCTCGCTTTACTGCCGTGAAGAAATCTGCTTCGCCCATATTAACGATATTTAATTTATTAACATCTGCATTTTCTTTTTTCATCAATGAATCTAAAATAGCTTTTTCTACTGGTGAACCCCATCCACCGTAAGTTTTACCAACAAAATCTTTAGGTGATTTAATATTTTTACTAACTGGTGAAGCAAAACCAGAAGTATTATGTTGAATAACAGCTGCAATCGACACGATTGGTACATTTTGTACTCTTGCTTGTGTAATTGACTCTTGGTAAGAAACGCCAAAATCAGCTTTACCAGAAGCAATCAATTGATCTGCTCCTGTTTGCCCCGGGCTAATAATCTCTACATCCAAACCTTGCTCTTTAAAATATCCATTTTCTTTTGCTACAAATAAACCTGTATGATTTGTATTTGGCGTCCAGTCTAATACTACCGTCACCTTTTGTAGTTCTTTTTTGTTCTTCGGTGTAGACGAATTTTGCTCACTACATCCTGCTAATGTTAAGCAAAGTGCAAAAAAACAAATCAGTAATCTTTTCATTCTATAACTCTCCTTTTTGTTTTGTTTATATAAATGAAATGTGTTAGCACCATAGTCAGGCACTAGAACTAGACAAAAAGAAAACGCCCGAATTAATATCCGGACGTGAATGCACTGTAAAAAACTATATCAAAAAGAGATACTGTTCCCTACGCTGGCATCACCCAGATCAGGTTCTAAGAGTCAGTATCTAAAGGATACAATCTCAGCCAGCAACACTGGCCCCTCCACATTTTTCTCGCATATAAACTTTTCATGATAAATATAACAGATTAATCCCTTAAATACGACTTATTTTCATCATAAATTTAATATTTTAATAATCTGTATATATAGAAAACTTCAATTCTTAAAAAGATTGATTAGAAATTGAATCATGAACTCTATGAATATAATAAAATCAATCAGGTTTGAAAATTTTGAAAGCCTATAGATAAAACGAAAGCGAGTGGACTAGATGAATAAGCCAATTGGTGTGATTGACTCAGGCGTTGGAGGGTTAACTGTAGCAAAACAAATAATCAGACAGCTACCAAACGAAGAAATTTATTATGTAGGTGACACAAATAGATGCCCATATGGCTCACGTTCATATGATGAAATTAGACAATATACTTGGGAAATGACAAACTTTCTCCTAAGCAAACATATAAAAATGTTAATCATTGCATGTAATACTGCAACTTCAATCGTTTTACAGGAAATGCGCGAACAATTAACGATCCCTGTAATTGGAGTCGTACACCCGGGAGCAAGAGCGGCAATAAAGCTCACGAAAAATAACCGCACCGGAGTGATTGGTACAAATGCTACTATTCATAGCCATGCATACAAACACGCACTAAAGAGAATTAATCGTTCAGTCGAAATAATAGAATTAGCCTGTCCTGAATTTGCTGGAATAGTTGAAAGTGGCAAATTTATTCAACCAGACATTATTGAACATATTCATGAGACTTTGACACCATTAAAAGAATCTAGAATTGACACGTTAATATTAGGTTGTACTCACTATCCTCTATTAAGTTCCATTATCCAGGAAGTAATTGGATCTCAGATTAAGTTAATCAGTTCAGGTGACGAAACAGCTTTGGAGGTTAGTGCAATACTCGACCAACAAAATTTATTATCAACCAAGAAGTCTGTGTCTCACTCCTTTTTTACCACCGGTAATCCTGTGACTTTTCACAAATTAGCTTCTTCAATATTCCAAGAACCATTGGAACATATAAAACAAATTAAACTATAAAACACTCAAGCAATTTTTTGCTCGAGTGTTTTTATTTTTTATTTAAGGAAAAATATTCTTTTAACATAAAATTGTTTTGTACAATATCTTCTAATGTATATTCGTCTAAAACCTGTAAAAACTGATCTAACGCTTTGTTAAATATATGCTTTAAAGAACAAACTGGAGTGATCACACAGTTATTGTTATGTTCGAAACACTCAACAATATGAAAGTCCTCTTCAGTTTTTCGAATTAATTCACCTATATTTATATCCGATGGTAGTTTTGCAAGTCGGATTCCACCATTCCGCCCTCGAATTGTTTCAATATAACCCATCTTCCCTAAGTTATAGGTTATTTTCATTAAATGATTTTTTGAAATATCATACGCCTCGGCAATATCCTTTATATTAACCAGTTTTTCATTTGGTTCAGTGGACAAGAATATTAAAACCCGAAGTGAGTAATCCGAATAATTGGTTAACCGCATAAATTCCCCTCACTCATTTATTTTGATTAATCATAGCATAATTGTGAACATTTTTTAAACTTTTATAAATTGAGGCTAAAAAGATGTATTTTACATATTGCTTTAACAAGAAGATGGGTCTACTATAAAGATGTATTATAAATACTACTTTAAAGAAAAGAAGGGGTATAACATGCTTTCTCAAAAATCTATTGACATCATTAAATCAACAATCCCAGTACTAGAAGTGAAAGGGATTGAAATTACATCAGTTTTTTATAAAAACTTGTTTACAAATCATCCTGAATTATTGAATATATTCAATCATACAAATCAACAACAAGGTAGACAACAAACAGCGCTTGCTAACACAGTACTAGCAGCCGCTAAAAATATTGATAAGCTTGAAACAATTCTTCCTGTCGTAAAACAAATTGCCCAAAAACATCGCAGTTTGTTAGTGAAACCTGAGCACTACCCTATCGTGGGTGAACACTTATTAGGTGCGATTAAAGAAGTATTAGGTGATGCTGCTACTGATGAAATTATTAATGCTTGGGCTGAAAGCTATGGAATTATTGCACAAGTATTTATTGATATTGAAAAAGAAATGTATAATGACTCTGCTTCACAACAAGGTGGATGGAGTGACTTTAAAGAATTCAAGGTCGTTGATAAAGTTAAAGAAAGCGATGTCATTACATCTTTCTACTTACTCCCTAAAGATCATTCTGTTTTACCAATATTTTTACCAGGTCAATATATTACTGTGAGAGCAAAAGTGGCTGGTCAAGAATATTTATTAAACAGACAATATAGTTTGTCTGATGTACCTGGCAAAGAGTACTATCGAATTTCCGTAAAAAGAGAAGCTGAAGTGCAACAACCTGAAGGAGTGTTTTCAAACTATCTTCACAACTCTATTAATATCGGCGATTCATTAGAATTAACAGCACCAGCTGGAGATTTCACTTTAAACACGGATCTTGAATCACCTGTTGTGTTCATTAGTGGAGGGGTTGGTATTACACCTTTAATGAGTATGGCAAAACAGATTGCAAATACTCAGCCAAATCGTAAAGTAGAAATGGTTTGTGCATCAAGAAACGCTAAGCTTCAACCATTCGAAAATGAATTAATCTCACTATCAGAACAAATAAATGACTATTCTTTATCATTTATTTATGAGAATCCATCTGAAGAAGATTTGAAAAAGCCGTACTTTAAAAAGCAAGGCTATATTGATGCTGCATGGTTAACATCAAATATACAAGCTGTAGATGCACATTATTATGTATGTGGCCCAGTACCATTTTTAAAAGCAGTTGTATCAAACTTAAAACAATTAAATGTTCCAGAAACTAATATTCACTTTGAATTCTTTGGACCTTCAATGAGTCTAGAAGGATAGGATAGGATAGAATAGATAAAAAGGATGCTCTATTTTTTGAGCATCCTTTCTAACTTTTAATCAAATAGGCAGTTTTCTTTAGCGCTGTTGGAATGATAAAACTACCTAATATAGCTAACAAATCACTTGAAAATGTTTTTTTTATACAACCAAATACAAGACTACTGATGAGAATATCATATAATACAAATCGGCCAAAATCTTCTTTCGTAATGACTAAAAATACGACTGATGATTTTCTAGTTGTCAGACAAAGCCCACCTTTAGTACTAAATTATTCAATAGGTAATTCCCAATAGTACTTTTCTAATTCCTCGTACATTTTTTTCATGCCAATTTTCTCTAATACTCTAATGGAACCATAATTATAGATTGAACATGTTGCAATTATTTTTTCTACATTTTCTCTTTGCATTCCCCAATGACAAAATGCTTTAGCCATTTCAGTGGTATAGCCTTTGCCTTGATATTCAGGTGCCATACTGTAACCAATCTCCATTACTCCATGTACATCTGGCCCGCCTTTAAACCCCATATCACCTATAATGATTTTGTCTTTTTTATGAATAATAATCCCTTCAAAATCTTCCTCTTCCGGATGATTTTGAAAACGAGAAATCTTATACGGAAACAGATTTTTGTATGCTTTAATTGGCCATCCTTTGGCAAAACTAAATGTCATATTTTCATAATCTAGCGACAGTTCCCCGTTTAAAACATCTAACATTGCTCCAGCAGTGAATTTTACTAATAATAGATTTTCAGTTTGAGTAATGATCATTCATATTCACCTGTCCTCTATTTCCCTTTAAAAAATATTCTTGAAATAATCAAACCAATTAAACCGAGTAATATAAATAGACCAGCCCTTACTAATAACGTAATATTTGGTAAATCAACTAATACAAGCTTGCATAAAGTTAGTAATAACAAACCAACCCCAATATAGGTCCATACTTTAAACTTCTTCAAACTGCCAAGTACCATTGCAATGATTGAAATAATGATCCAACTTAGATTAATTGTAAGACTAATAACATTATCAGAGAAATCTATAGTCAAAATTTGTACAACTTGTGTGATGTAAGCAATTATTAATATCGTAATCACTAATGAACTACTCACCAATATAGCTTGTTTCTCTTTCTCATTTTTATAAGATAACATTGCTATCGTAATTGTAGCAATGATTAAAACAATCCAATCCATAGAAGTAAATGAAATGATTGAAGAAATCTGTTCTGATACAATCCTTATACCAACTGGAACAATTGTCAAAGAAGCAATGATTAGTTTAAATACGTCTCTATATCTGAGATAAAATAAATACGTTAATATCGCCTGTATGATTAAAACAGTGTTTAATAAGTGAACAGTCACACTGTCTAAACATAGGAACGAAAACGCTAGTAGAAAGTTAGTTGAAAATGCAAAGAACAAGTCTGATTGCTTTTTATATAGATTACTTAGGAATAAATATGAAACACAAAGAAGGATGAGAATAATCGTTCTTGTATTATCTTCATATCCACTGAAAACCCAACCAATCGTGATGACAAAGCTAGTATGAAGCATCAAAATTTGCTTTTTCTTAGAAAACTTCGAGATTAATAAAATAGTAAGTAATCCGAAATGTTGAATGATAATACTAAAGGCAAAGTATTCAAAGCCTTTGAGATTAAAATTTAAAAGCCCAACCACTATATAAACTAAGTTTAATAAAATAGCTGAAGTCGAATATAAGTATTTATATTTTTTAAATGCAGCATAAAACATAAATAACAAGTAAATTGATGTTTCATAAAACGCAAAAAATAAATAATTAGGCGCTGTGCTTTTTATTAAGAATGGGATCAAAACGGCTCCAATGATGCCAATTAAGCCTATCGCTTCAGATTTATACTTATTCATGAAATAAAAGCCAATTCCGACCCATATAACCTGTAGCAAAAATGCAACATTTGAACCAATCATATTATATAAATGATGCATCGCAAAAGTCGTTAAAAACAATACTGGCAATATTCCACCCAATAATGTTTGCCCAAGTGTAATTCGCTTTGCTTGCACTTGTCGATTTCCATACCAAAATAAAAGAATTGCAAAGGCAAATCCTATGCCAACTTTGGCGTATTCATTTAAAACGCCATAATCCGATGCTGCTTTAAATCCCCACATAATACCAATAATAAAAATAAAGATAAAAAATCTAGGTAACCACTTTTGGAAGATAAGTGCTTCAAAATCAATTTTTTCTTTAGGAGCCGTTGTACTTTGTTTTACTACTTTTTGAACTGGTTTCGTTGGAGTCATACTGACTTGTTCTTTTCGTTGAACTTCATTCTGTTTCAAAACCGTTTCTCTAGTAAGTAGAAAATCAAGTTTTTTCTTCATCTCACTCACTTCAAATTCAAGTTTTGCAACCTTCTTTTGAAGTTCATCATTTTGATTTTCCAACCAAATCACCTCTATCATATCTATGTATTTCTGGTAATCTAAATAACTAATTTGAATTAGCTATCATCATTCAATTCTACATTATTACTTAATTTCCTATATAAATTCGTATTAATTACAAATTTCGCCATATTTCCCAGAAAATAATTTCATTCCAAAATTTAAATCAGATTAGAGTCATATTATATCGACGATTATAAGTAACTAATATTTCATTATTTCAAAAAAAAATCCTCTACCTAGCGATTGAGGATTTTTTATATTAGAATAAAACTTTTTCTTGTTTTTGTTGCTTAACCATTTCTAAGAATGAATCAAATGATTGAGTTCCAATATCGCCTTCGCCACGCTTACGAATCGCAACCGCATTGTTTTCAACTTCTTGGTCTCCAACAACTAACATGTACGGTAGCTTACGTAGCTGAGCTTCACGGATTTTGTAACCAATTTTCTCTCCGCGTAAGTCTGCTTCAACACGAATTCCTGCATCTTTTAATTGATCAGCAAGTTTCTGTGCATAATCATTATGCACGCTTGAAATTGGTAATACTGCAACTTGAACTGGTGCTAACCATAATGGGAATGCCCCAGCAAAGTGTTCAGTTAAGATTCCTAAGAAACGATCGATTGATCCATAGATTGCACGGTGGATAACAACTGGACGTTCTTTTTGATTATCTTCATTAACATAAGTTAAATCGAATTTTTCTGGCATTTGGAAATCTAATTGAATTGTTGCACATTGCCAGCTACGTTTTAACGCATCTTGAATGTGGAAATCAATTTTTGGACCATAGAATGCGCCATCACCTGGATTTAATTTAAAATCAAGGTTTTCTGATTTTAGAACGTTTTCTAATGCTTGTTCAGCAGAGTTCCATAATTCTTCCGATCCCATTGAATCTTCTGGACGAGTTGATAATTCTACTTTATAAGTAAATCCAAATACACCATAGATTTCTTTAATTAAGTTAATTACTTCAATAATTTCGCCCTCAATTTGGTCTGGACGACAGAAGATATGTGCATCATCTTGAGTAAATGTACGAACACGCATCATCCCATTTAATGCACCAGAGAATTCATGACGGTGTACTTGACCGTTTTCACACATACGGATTGGTAAATCACGGTATGAATGTAATTTATTTTTATAAATTAACATGTGACCAGGACAGTTCATCGGTTTTAATGCGAAATTTGTTTCATCTACTTCTGTAAAGTACATGTTTTCATGGTAGTGGTGCCAGTGACCTGATTGCTCCCATAAACGTTGGTTCATGATAAACGGAGTACGAACTTCTTGGTAATCTTTACGAGTTTGAAGACCACGCTCATATTGCTCTAGTTCATTACGAATAATTGTACCTTTTGGTAAGAAGAATGGCATACCAGGCGCTTCTTCTGAGAACATGAATAACTCAAGCTCTTTACCTAATTTACGGTGATCACGCTTTTTAGCTTCTTCTAATAAATGTAAGTGCTCTTCTAATTCTTTTTTACTTTGGAATGCAGTACCATACACTCGTTGAAGCATTTTATTGTTTGCATCGCCTCTCCAATATGCACCTGCAACTGATAATAGTTTAATTGCTTTTACACGACCAGTTGATGGTACGTGTGGTCCACGACATAAATCAACGAACTCACCTTGAGTATACATTGAAATGACAGCGTCTTCTGGTAAGTCGCGGATTAGTTCTAACTTAAACTCATCATCTAATTCTGAGAAGAATTTAATCGCTTCTTCACGACTAACTTCTGAACGAGTGATTGGTAAATTTTCTTTAATAATTTTTTCCATTTCTTTTTCAATTTTCGGTAGGTCTTCTACTTTAATTGAAACAGGAAGATCGATGTCATAATAGAAACCATCTGTCGTTACTGGTCCTACACCAAATGCAGTTTTTTCATCTTTGTATAGACGTTTAACTGCTTGAGCTAAAATGTGCGCTGAACTATGACGCATCATTTCTAATCCTTCTTGATCATCTTGAGTGATAATTTGTACTTCACACTCTTCTGTAATTTGTGTATTTAAATCAACTAATTTTCCATTTATTTTTCCGCCAAGTGCTTTTTTCTTTAAGCTAATGGAGATTGAACCAGCGAAATCTTCTACTGTTGTGTTTTGCTCCACCTCGCGAATTGATCCATCTGGTAATTTAACTGAAATCATTTAGTTCACTCCTTTTAATAATAAATTTTTGCAAATAAAAAAGAGCACACTCGTAGGGACGAATGTGCTCGTGGTTCCACCCTAATTTGTTGTACACTAAAAAAGTATACATTACTCTCAATGTTTTAACGGTCTACACCGATAGCAGTTAATTGTATGTGACATACGTTCCCCACTATAGCTACAAGGTGGTAAGTCATTCAACGTATAGAGAATTCTCGCACCATTTGAATTCCTCTCTTACTATCGTTTTGAACGCTGTTGTCCTTGATCAAAGCTTATTAATTATTCATATAACAGTATTATATAAAAAGTTATTGAATTCTTCAAGTACTCATCCCATAGAATAGTCAAAATGTTATATTATTCTATTCAACTTTTATAAAGTATGTGACATTATTACCTAGTTTAAACCTTTTGAGCAATATTTAACTCATTTTCTAATTTTTCTTTCCACTCATTTTTCCATTTTTCACTTCTTCCAGTTTTACGATTAAGATTTACGAGTGAATTTCTCCCTGTAAAGCACACCATTCCATTTTCATTAACGCCCATATAATGGAGATCAATTGATGAATTCCCAATACTATTAACCTTTACAAACACATCGATTTTATCATCAAAATACACTTGTTGTACAAAGTCACATTGTAAATCTGCTACAACTGGAATTACTTCACTATCTAACGAAACCCACTCTTGCATGAAACCTAAATGTTTTAAGTATTCAATACGAGCTTCTTCAAAATAAGTAAAAGGCACTGTATTATTCATATGCCCAAACATATCCGTTTCATTGAAACGAACCTTAATCGTTATATTAAAAGAAAAACTTGTCTGCCATTCTTCAATGTTTGAAATATAACTCATTTTCCCCATACAATCACTCCCTAATATATTAATTCTATTATACATATGTTTCTTCAAAAAAAGAATGAATATTCACTCATTTTTTATAACTACTTTGGGTGTGATTATTTTTATTTAAATTTCTTTATTAAGATAATAACTTCTTACTTTACGAACCGAGCCTTGTTCGTTTTTAAATGATCAAAAAAAAGACATGCCCACTAATGGACATGTCTTTTTTATTATTAAATTTCGTCGCTACCAAAGAAATCTTTGAAAGATTGAATTGTCGTAGCACGGTTTAATGCTGCAATTGAAGTTGTTAAAGGAATTCCTTTTGGACAAGATTGAACGCAGTTTTGTGAGTTACCACAGTTTGCAAGTCCACCATCACCCATAATCGCATGTAGACGTTCTTCTTTATTCATTTCACCTGTTGGATGAGCATTGAATAAACGAACTTGTGAAAGTGGTGCTGGTCCAATAAAGTTTGATTTACTATTAACGTTTGGACAAGCTTCTAAACATACGCCACAAGTCATACATTTTGATAACTCATATGCCCATTGACGTTTCTTTTCTGGCATTCTTGGTCCTGGTCCTAAATCATGTGTCCCATCAATTGGAATCCAAGCTTTTACACGTTTTAAAGAGTCAAACATACGGCTACGGTCAACTTGTAAGTCACGTACTACTGGGAACGTGCTCATTGGCTCAAGACGAATTGGTTGCTCTAATTGGTCAACTAACGCTGTACATGACTGACGAGGTTTCCCGTTGATAACCATCGAACATGCACCACAAACTTCCTCAAGACAGTTCATATCCCAAGTGATTGCTGTAGTTTCTAGACCTTTAGCATTTTTAGGATTTTTACGAATTTCCATTAAAGCCGAGATTACGTTCATATTCGGACGATAAGGGATGTGAAAAGTTTCTTCATAAGGTGTTGAATTTGGTGAATCTTGACGTTTTACAATAAATGTAATTGTCTTTTCAGTTGTCATTGTCCCATTATGCATTTTGTTTATCCCCTTTCTTCTTAGAATAGTCACGTTTTCTTGGTTGGATTAATGAAGTATCAACTTCTTCATAATGGAAAATCGGTGTTTTTAACTTTTCATCGAATTTTGCCATAGTTGTTTTTAAGAATTCTTCGTCGTTACGTTCTGGGAATTCTGGTTTATAGTGTGCTCCACGACTTTCATTTCGGTGGTAAGCACCTAATGTAATAACACGTGATAAGTGAAGCATGTTCTCAAGTTGACGTGTAAACGTAGCACCTTGATTACTCCATTTAGCAGTATCATTAATATTGATATTTTGATAACGCTCAAGAAGCTCTTGAATTTTATCATCAGTTTTTAATAGTCTATCATTGAAACGAACAACAGTTACATTGTCAGTCATCCATTCTCCAAGCTCTTTATGAAGAAGGTATGCATTTTCAGTTCCATCCATAGATAGAATACGATTCATTTTTTCGTTCTCTTCAGCAACATTACGATCAAATACTGAAGAAGAAACATCATCAGCAGATTTAGCTAATCCATTTACATATCTAACTGCATTTGGTCCAGCAACCATACCACCGTAAATTGCTGATAATAGTGAGTTAGCTCCTAGACGGTTTGCACCGTGCATAGAATAATCACACTCACCTGCAGCAAATAATCCTGGAATTGCTGTCATTTGATCATAATCAACCCATAATCCACCCATTGAATAGTGAACTGCAGGGAAAATTTTCATTGGAACCTTTTTCGGGTCATCACCAGTAAATTTCTCATAAATCTCAATAATTCCACCAAGTTTAATATCTAACTCTTTTGGATCCTTATGAGAAAGATCTAGATACACCATGTTTTCTCCATTGATACCAAGTTTTTGGTCAACACATACAGAGAAAATTTCACGAGTAGCAATGTCCCTTGGTACAAGGTTTCCATATGCAGGATATTTCTCTTCTAAGAAATACCATGGCTTACCATCTTTATATGTCCAAACTCGTCCACCTTCACCACGAGCACTTTCACTCATTAAGCGGTTTTTGTCATCTCCTGGGATGGCAGTAGGGTGGATTTGAATAAATTCACCATTAGAGTATGTTGCACCTTGACGGTAAACTGCAGCTGCTGCAGAACCTGTATTGATAATTGAGTTTGTTGATTTACCAAAGATAATACCAGGTCCACCTGTAGCCATAATAACTGCGTCAGCAGGGAAGCTTACGATCTCCATTGATGATAAGTTTTGTCCTACGATACCACGACAAACGCCTTCATCGTCAACGATTACTCTTAAAAATTCCCAACCTTCAAACTTTTGAACAAGACCTTCTGATTCGTATCGACGAACTTGCTCATCTAATGCGTACAATAATTGTTGGCCTGTCGTTGCACCAGCAAATGCCGTACGGTGATGCTGAGTTCCACCAAAACGACGGAAATCTAACAGTCCTTCTGGCGTACGGTTAAACATTACACCCATACGGTCCATCATATGGATAATTCCAGGTGCTGCTTCTGCCATTGCTTGAACTGGTGGTTGGTTTGCTAAGAAATCTCCACCATAAATTGTATCATCAAAGTGCTCCCATGGAGAGTCACCTTCACCTTTTGTATTAACTGCACCATTAATTCCACCTTGTGCACAAACTGAATGTGAACGTTTAACAGGAACTAATGAGAATAAATCAACTTTTGTACCAGCTTCAGCGGCTTTAATAGTAGCCATTAATCCAGCTAATCCACCGCCAACTATAATTACTTTTCCACTCATGTCTCTCTCTCTCCTTACATGTTTGCTAGCTGCGGATCAATGAATGCAAAAATCGCACGTAATCCAACGATTGATAGAGCAACGAAAATTCCTAAAGTAACATATGTCGAAATACGTTGCGATTTAGGTGTTACAGTAATTCCCCAAGAAATGAAGAATGACCATAATCCATTAGCAAAGTGGAAAATAGTTGAAATAACACCTACAATATAGAACGCGATCATGAATTTTGAGCTAAAAATATCAGCCATCATATCATAATTTACGTCTGCACCTAATTGAGCCGCAATACGGGTTTGCCACACATGCCAAGTTATAAAGATTAAAGTAATAACTCCAGAAATACGTTGGAATAAGTATAACCAGTTTCGTAAATAACCATAATTTTTCACATTGCTAGTGCCTGTAAAAGCAATGTATAGTCCATAAATCGCATGGTATAAGATCGGTAATAAGATAATAAAAATTTCTAATAAATAGCGGAATGGTAAATTCGCCATAAATTCAGCAGCTTTGTTAAATGATTCTGCTCCCTTTGTTGCAAAATGATTGACAACTAAGTGCTGCATTAAGAATATTCCAACTGGAATTACTCCTAACAATGAATGAAGTTTTCTAAGGAAAAACTCCTGGCCATTCTTGTTGCTCATGTAAAACCCTGCCCCCTTTAGTTTGTGAACATGAAAATAAAATTACATGCTTCTATTATTCTAGAAAAATAGAAAATAATGTAATTTCCATAAAAATCTAAATTTTTATGAGATTTATCTAAAGTTCATTTTACTCCTGTTAATATTACAGGTCAAGAAAACGCGTACATTTTTCTTTACTGAAAAAACTTCTCAATTATATTGGTAAATCTACAAATATTGAGGTTTTCAATTATTGTTTTTATTATTGTTTATTGTATATAATAAAAACATGTTTTTTAAGGAAAGGGAGAGCTATTCGACCATGATGAACGGCAATGAAATTTTAAAAACACCAGGGAATATTTCTGGTTTTGGCTACGAACTCTTACGAAATGATTTACTTTCGGAATTATTAGGTAAAGAGCAACATGATATATTATATTGGGCGGGAAAAATGATTGCTAGAAAATATCCTTTAGCAACATTTGAAGAAATCATCGAATTTTTTGAAACTGCTGGTTGGGGGACTTTAACGGTTGTAGATGAAAAAAAACAAGAAGTTCATTTTGTTTTAACTTCTGAACTAGTTACATACAGAAATCAACATAAAAAAGATGTATCTTATCAATTAGAGGCTGGCTTTTTGGCAATGCAAATCCAACAACAAATTGATGTAATTGCAGAAACATACGAAGAGCAAAGTAAACGTTCTGATAAAGTAAAATTCCAAGTAAAATGGGATCTAAAAGATCCAATTACAAAAAAATAAAAATAAGCCTGTTCATCATATTGATCAGGCTTATTTCATATTTTCTTTTTCACTTTTCTTTATTAGCTCATCTAATTTACGATTCATTTCATCTAGTTGTTTATTTTTCTTAACACCTTTAATAATGTAATTCATGAGAAATAAACTAATAAAAACAAATAATAGAATGAGAAGGATTAATAATATTAATTGAAAGACAATATCACCATAAGCAATCCCTGCATTTATCAAATGAAAACCTCCATTACCAATTACTACTTCTATTATATGGTAATATTTCGCTAAAATGTTAAAAACCCCTTTAATCATCAAGTTCCTAGAAAGGTAAATTATGACTAAAGGGGTTTTGATGATTATCCTTCTATAACTACTTCTTCTTGAACGCGATCTAGCTCATACCCTTTGTGTAGAGCATGAACCGCATTTTGTAATTGCGATTTTGGAATAACTGTTGATACTTTAATTTCAGACGTACTTACCATTTTAACCGGGATACTAGCTTCTGCTAAAAATTTAAACATATTTGCAGCAACGCCAGGATTTGAAACCATCCCACTTCCAACAATCGAAACCTTCGCAAGCTCGCTTTCAAAATCAAATGAAACATAACCTAAATATTCTTTTTTAGATTCTAGAATTGTAATTGTTTCTAACATATTTTCTGATTTAATAGAGAATGATAGATTGACTAAATTATCTGAAGTCACGCTTTGGATAATAATGTCTACGTCAATTCCCTCTGTTGCCAATATTGTAAAGATATTTGGTAAAAGATCGACTTGGTTATATAAACCATTTAAAGTCATTCTTGTGACATTTGATTCAAAAGCGATTCCTCTTACGACCGATTGTTGTTCCATTTGATTTTCCTCCCCAATAAACGTACCAATTTCATCATGTTGACTTGATCTTACTTGTATAACTAATCCATAATTTTTTGCAAATTCTACAGCCCTTGGGTGTAGAACAGCTGCACCTAAAGCAGCAAGCTCTAGCATTTCGTCATATGATACATGACTCAATTTAGTTGCTTTTGGCTCAATTCTTGGATCTGTTGTATAAACACCTAAAACATCCGTATAGATGTCACATCTTTCAGCTTGTAATGCTGCGGCTAACGCTACCGCTGTAGTATCAGAACCACCACGACCTAATGTTGTAATTTCATCTTCATTACTTAAGCCCTGGAAACCAGCGACAATGACAATATAACCTTCATTAATCAATCGTTGTATTCTCTCTGTTTGAATAGTTTCAATACGAGCATTTCCATGAATAGATTCTGTATGGATTCCTGCTTGCCAACCAGTTAATGAGATTGCCTTAAATCCTTTAGCCTGAATAGCCATTGCTAATAAAGAAATTGAGACTTGCTCACCAGTTGTTAAAAGCATATCCATTTCACGCTTACTATTTTGTGGACTAATTTGCTGTGCAAGATTAACGAGTTCATCAGTATGATGTCCCATTGCTGAGACAACAGTAACAACACTGTTACCTTCTTTATACGCTTTTGTGACTGTATCAGCTACATGCTGTATGCGCTCGATTGAACCGACTGAAGTCCCTCCAAATTTTTGAACAATAATTCCCATTTTTTCTCATCCTCACCTATTTTTCATAAAAAAGAATACAAAAAAGCGCGTGAAGCAATGTTCACGCGCCTAATTTACAAAAATTGTAATAAAATAGACAAATCATCAACATCTCTTCAATAGCTCCCCGCATTTAGTATGCGACAGTACTACATCTATTAAATGCAGTCCCAACGAAAAGAATTGTGGATTCATTTCATTTCGGCAAAACTTCCTTTCAACTGTCCATAACAACGCCACACGTCTATGACAGTATACTCTTAAGTTTTGCACCTCTATTACGAGAGAAAATATTATATTTTTAACTTAATATAAATTATTTTGAAAATAGTGTCAAGGAATTTTTGTCCTCATTTGGTGTTCATTGACGTCATGCTCCTAGAAGCTATTTAAAAAAATAAGATGAACAATGCTCGATCACTTTCTAAAGTGTTGATAAATTTCTTCCGCAACATTTTTCGGAATTTTTGCTTGGATCAGCTCTTCAATTGTTGCCTCTTTGATTTTTTTAACAGAGCCGAAATGTTTTAATAATGCTTTCTTTCTAGTACCACCAACTCCGGTAATACCATCTAAAGCGGACTGAACCATCGATTTACTGTGAAGCTGACGATAAAATTCAATTGCAAAACGATGAACTTCATCTTGAATTCTTTGTAATAAAAAGAATTCTTGACTCTGTCTGCCTAATTGAACAATTTGAGGTGGTTGTCCTATTAATAACTCAGATGTACGGTGTTTTTCATCTTTTACTAATCCAGCTGTTGGAATAAATAATCCTAACTCATTTTGTAACACGTCTTCAACTGCTGATAAGTGGCCTTTGCCGCCATCTACGATAATTAGATTTGGTAGTGGAAGGTTTTCTTTCAAAGCTCTTGAATATCTTCTTCTTACCACTTCACGCATTGAATCATAATCATCAGGTCCAACTACTGTTTTAATTTTATATTTTCTATAATCCTTTTTAGAAGGCTTGCCATCAATAAATACAATCATGGCAGAAACTGGATTTGTACCTTGAATATTAGAATTATCAAATGCTTCGATTCGATAAGGAGTTTCAATATTTAATATTTCTCCAAGCTTTTCGATTGCTTTAATCGTTCTCTCTTCATCTCTTTCAATCAACTTGAATTTTTCTTGTAATCCTATTTTTGCATTCTTATTCGCTAGAACAACTAGTTCTTTTTTCTGACCTCTCTTAGGTTGGAGAACAGGAACATTTAGTAACTCTTTTAAAAGATCATTATCTACTTTATCTGGCACAAAAATTTCTTTTGGCTTTATGTTATGTGTTTTCTCATAAAACTGGCCAACAAAAGATAAAAATGCTTCTTCAGGTTCGTCATAAATTGGAAAGTATGATACATCCCTTTCAATCAATTTTCCTCTACGAACAAAGAATACTTGTACACACATCCAGCCTTTATCTACAGCGTAACCAAATACATCACGATCAACAAGATCACTGCTCATCATCTTCTGTTTTTCCATCGTTGCTTCAATAGAAACAATTTGATCTCGAAACTCTTTCGCACGTTCAAAATCCAATTGTTCTGATGCAGCCAACATCTTCGCCTCGAGCTCTTTTCGAATTTGATCTTCTCCACCATTTAAAAATCGAATAATTTCATTTACAATTTCTTGATTTTGCTCATCAGTTACATCTTTAACACAAGGTGCAAGACATTGCCCAATATGATAATACAAACAAACTTTATCCGGTAATGTAGAACATTTTCGAAGTGGATATAAACGGTCTAATAATTTTTTTGTTTCATTCGCGGCATTTACATTTGGAAAAGGACCAAAATATTTTCCCTTATCTTTTTTTACATTTCGAGTAATCAATAAACGAGGATGCTTTTCAGCCGTTATTTTAATGAAGGGATATGTTTTATCATCCTTCAACATGATGTTATATTTTGGATCATACTTTTTGATAAGATTCATTTCTAGAATTAAGGCTTCCATATTGGAAGATGTAACGATATATTCGAAATCAGTAATTTCTTGAACTAATCGATACGTTTTCCCGTCATGAGAACCTGTAAAATATGATCTAACCCTATTTTTTAGAATTTTTGCTTTCCCTACATAAATGATCGTGCCCTGAACATCCTTCATTAAATAACATCCAGGTTGATCAGGTAAAAGGGCTAGTTTTTCTTTTAAATGTTTGTCCAATGTCTTACCCCCTTTCGTGGAGTTGTACACTTTATTATAATCTGCAAAGTCATAAACTGAAAATAATTAAATTAGATAAATGATTTATATATTAATGATCTGAATTATGATTTTAAGCAAAAATTAAGTTTCACTACTTACTATTCTCTTATAAATATTAAATTTTAGAGGAGAAAAAATATGAGAAAAGTAAGAGTTGTTCATTTTTGGATAGGCGTAATTGTTTCTGTATTTTTGTTAATTGAATCAGTAACAGGAATCGTATTATATTTTAACAAGGGACACGAAGAACCAAAATTTCCTATGCAAAACCCTAGTCAGTTGAATGCTAGTTCTAATTCAACAAATCAAAATGGGCAAGCAAATGGCAGTGCGAACAGTAATAATCAAACTAGCCAAGATAATCAAAATAATCAAATTCCTTTTCCAAATGGTGGACCAAATATTGGTGAACTTTACCAGTCTGCATTTTCTATAAAAAGTTTACATACTGGAATGATCGGTTTAATTAGTGGAATTGGTTTATTCATTTTAACTGGTACAGGTCTAGCATTATCATGGATACTATGGAATACAAAACGCAAGGCTAAAAAGAAAAAGCAAAAAGTATCAATGGCTGTTTAAAAAGAAAAAACCTATGATTTCCCATAGGTTTTTCTTTTTTACTTATGAAGTAGCCGTTTCGGCCCCTACTTCTTCTTTTAATTCATCATCGCCAGCTTTTCTATTAGTAAGCTTAATTTGTTTTAAGAAAAGTGTGCAAATCGCTCCAACAATAATAAAGCCTAATCCAACAAAGAATACATTGTGAAGAGATTCCATTAATGATGTTTTAATAACTGGTAGCATACCTTGTAATAAATCTTTCGGAATTAATTTCTTTGCATCCTCATTAAATAACATTGTAAACACTGACTGAGGATTTGAATCAATCATATCTTTAAATTTATTTGCTAATGGTGCTGCTTGTTCTGGTAATTTATTTAAAAATGGTACTAATTCATCATTTAAAAGTGTACCTGATTTACTATTCATAACTGCACCTAATACAGTTGCACCAAATGTTCCGCCTATTGAACGGAAGAATTGGCTTGAAGAAGTAACAATACCTAATTCTTTTTTATCAAATACTTCTTGTAAAGCTAATGTGATCGTTGGCATTACTAAACCTATTCCAAGTCCCATTACACCCATAAAGATTGTTGCAATCGTCTTGGTTGAATCCATATCTAAAGTTGTTAAAAGATATAAACCTAATGCAATGATAAACATCCCTGTTATAATTTGTGGTTTAATACCAACTTTAAATACAAGTTGGCCACCAATAATACTTGCGATAATCATTGTTACCATCATTGGCGTCATGATTGTACCAGATTCCGTTGCACTCACTCCAACAATACCTTGCATAAAGAATGGTACAAACATAATAGCACCAAACATCGCGATCGTCATGAAGAAACCAATTAAGTTTAATGCTACAAATGTTCTGTTTTTAAAAAGATACATTGGAAGAATCGGTTCTTCAGCTCTATTTTCAACGATTATAAAACTAATAATACCAATTACTGCTAAAGCAAATAGTCCAATAATCTGCCATGAACCCCAATCATAATCTACTCCGCCAAAACTTAATGCAAGTAGTAAACTGACAACCCCAATAATCATTGTAATCATACCAGCGATATCAAAGTTGATCGGACCAGTATTTTTTCTTCCTTTTAAACCTAAAGCAATAAAGATTGTTGCAATAATACCAACTGGTAAATTAATATAGAAAACCCATTTCCAGTTTAATGAATCAACAATCCATCCACCAATTTGCGGACCAATTACAGATGCTAAACCATAAATCCCACCGAAAACCCCTTGGAATTTAGCACGTTCTTTTCCTGTAAACATATCCCCAATTACGATCATCGCCATTGGCATCATTACACCGCCACCAATACCTTGAATCCCACGGTAAATAATTAACTCTGTCATATTATTTGCGACACCACAAAGTGCTGAAGCAGCCATAAAAATGACTAACCCAGTAATATATACGCTTCTACGACCTAAAAGGTCAGCTAATTTACCTGCAATTGGTACTACTGTTGTTGATGTTAATAAGTATGCTGTAGTAAGCCATGTCATCATACTTAATCCACCAAGGTCTCCTACGATTTTTGGCATTGCCGTACCTACTATCGTACCATCTAGTGCCGAGAAAAACATTGCTATGATAAGCCCTATTAGCAATAACTTTCGATTACCATCTTTTTGAATAGCTGTATTTGTACTCAAACTATTTTGCCCCTTTCTCCCCCATATTTTCAACTAATTAATTGTAGTAATAGGGTTAATGTGCTTTGTAATTTTTTCTATATTTAAATTTCAGATGTTACCGCTTTGGCAAGCTTTTCAGCTATTAATGCAAACTGTAAAAGTTCTTCATCTGAAAGCGTTAATAATGAACTCTCAAAAATTGCTTTTCTTTCTTTTATAACAAGATCAAGTTTTTTTTGACCTTCTTCACTAAGCATAATATTTACTACTCTTCTGTCTTTTTTATCATGTTCACGATAAACAAAATTACTATGTTCTAACCGATCAATCATAAATGACACCGCACTTGGTTTCACACCCATATACTCGGCAACTTCAGAGATTTTACAACTCTCGTTTTTCCGTAAATACATTAATACAAAAAACTGAGTAGCAGTTATGTTATGTTTATTCATTTGCTCTGTCATTTTTGGTTGCATCTTGTGAACGGCAGTTTGAAAACCAATTTGTATTCGCTCGATGTACTCATTCTTATTATTCAAAGTTTAACCTCCTTTAACAGTTAATTTATATAAATATTTAATGTGTGTTAACTATTTACGCTTATTAAATATATACCGACAAAACTTGTTTCGCAACAAGAAAATTATTAAATGTTTTTAATAAAACGCTTACAGATATTTTTAGGCAAAAAAAAGAAATGCACTCATAAAAAGAGTGCATTTCCTACAAATTAATATTAACCAAGATGTGGCGTAATTAATTCTTCTAAAGCTTCTTTTGGTTTGAAGCCTAAAGTTTTCTCTACTACTTCACCATCTTTAAGAACGAATAATGAAGGGATACTCATAACTTCAAATTTAGCTGCTGTTTCTTGGTTTTCATCAACATCAACTTTAACGATTTTAACTTTATCACCATATTCAGAAGCTAATTCTTCTAAAACTGGAGCGATCATTTTACAAGGACCACACCAAGTTGCCCAAAAATCAACTAATACTACACCTTCTTTTGTTTCTTCTGCGAATGTTGCATTTGATGCATTTACAATTGCCATATATATTTCCTCCTATCGCCTCTCTACATAAGTACATTATGTAGTTTGACATAATTTGTTATAATTTTAAAGTAAGTATACCATACGAGAATTAGCACTATCTATTAATTTGCTCAAACTTACTATTTCCAAACAAATTGTTGATATACCAATGAAGGGATTAAAAAAATGATTACATTTGAAAAAATTACAGAAGAATATATAGACGTAATTGTCGAAATCACCAATTCAAATCAAAATTATAATTTAATGGAAAACGGAGCTCTTACTCGTACAAAAGAAGAGCTTTTTAAAGAATATTTTCAATCAACGAATCAAAGTGAAACTTATTTTATTAAATTAGATGATACATATATAGGACTAATCGACTTTTTAAAACTTAACCCTAGAGATGGTTTTCCATGGCTTGGACTATTAATGATCCATGGAGATTACCAGGGATATGGATTTGGCACGAATGCATTTATTTTATTTGAAGAACAAATAAAAAGTCGAGAAACTATTCATGCTTTACGATTAGGTGTTTTAATACATAATCATCAAGCCAAGGAATTCTGGAAGTCACATGGATTTTCTTATGTAGAAAATAAAACAAATACTGATGGTATAGAAGTAGAAGTTTACGAAAAAGAATATACAAAGGTTAATTAAGCTTATCATTTACTCATTTACTCATTTACTCTGAAAAATTATATAACGTCGCATTTTCAAGGACACAATATTGTAATAATTCCAAGAGTTTGTGCCCATTTTTTTATGTTAAGATATTTTTGAATATAAATAAATATTCAGAAATTTATTAAGATAGGAGTGGCAAACATGAGAAAAACATTTCGTAAATCGTTTAATCAATTAGTAAATGAAAATAAACAATCTCTTCTTAGAAATAAAGAAGAAATTGAAAAG
>NZ_JBALMS010000048.1:0-39413 GCF_036962205.1 Bacillus sp. JJ664
AGCAAAATTGAACGAGGAAAAACTGCATATTCACCCGACATTATTACGTTATTTTCAGAGAGACTAGGAATAGATATACATCAAGAAATACAGTCCTTCCATCTCATTGATAATCTACTTCATCAATGGCATGAAGCATTGATTATGAAAAAGGGACAACAAATAGAAGTTTTAAAAGCAGAGCTTGATCAAATGCCTTTTATTGCTTACACACAATATGCTGCACATTATTTTTTATTAAAGGCTCGATACTATTTTCATCATCAAAATTTAGAAATGGCATTTCAAACAATACAAGATGTACAAAAAGAATATACAGAGCTATCTGCATTTGAAAAAAACTTACTATATCACTTAAAAGGTATGTATTATATTCAGATTAATGCTAGTTCAAGTAATGAAGATCATCAAAAAGCGATACAAATATTAAAAAAGATCAATATAGATGAATATAGAAATGAAGAATACTATTACCATTTAGGGATTGCTTATCATTATGGAAAATCAAAAATATTGGCTTATAAATATACGGAATTGGCATTAGCATATTTTAAAAGAACGAATAACTACTTATTAGCGATTAGTGCTGAAACAGTCATGCTACTTCAATATGGTAGTGAGGTTGAAATGGATTTTATTGAAACCGTTAAAAGATATACAGATTTAATACATAATTGTGAAATATTAGGCGCCCGTGACCGTAAAGCAATCCTTTTAAATAATCTTGGGGTTAAGTACTTTAAAAGACAAGAATATGATAAGGCACAAGAATATTTTGAAAAAAGTATGAATGATACAGAAAATCAGCAATCTATTATTTATTTAAGGCGGTTATGTAACTATCTAGAAGCAAGTACGGAAGGCGCATTATTACAAAAAGACATTCTGCTAAAGAAACTCAAAATTGGTGCTACTTTAGCAAAAATGTTAAAAAGTCCCGTTCATACAATTTTAATTAAGTTATTCAAATTGAAAGCTGAAAAAAATGACAGTAAGTATTATCAATTTTTAGTTGATGAAGCACTACCATATTTTTATTCAACTAATAATAATTTTTATATCGAACAATACGGAAAACAGCTTTATTTATATTATATTGAGACGAACCAATATCAAAAAGCAACTGAATTAGCCCAATCTGTTATTGTTTAAAAAATATGAAATTCTTAATGAAATACATAGATGTTTAGGCATAACTAGACATCTATGTATTTATTTTGTTATGCCGTAAAAATATTTCAACTTACTACATTATATTAGTCATTATAAAACAAATAGAAAAATTTAAAAATTGGTTTATTTATCATGAATCCTCGTAGGAGAAATTGTTGATTCGTGTCGAAAACAGAGAAGACATTGATAGAATCCTAGATAAATAACCCAATTGATAATGCCCATCTTATTTTTCATAATAAAACTAATACAAATGAAGTTTGTTCAGGTGAAATTGAAGTTCAAGAGTAAGTCATTGATTTCAATACATCGTTCAATTTTTTAGTAGATCTTAGACAATGATAAATGGGAGGAAGAAAAATGGGGAAACGTGTAGAGAAAACGAAGTTAATAAAAAGCCTTACAGTATTAGCCCTATCATCAAGTATTGTATTATCTCCACTTGGTCAAACAATGGAGGTTACTAAAGCAGCAAGTAGTACGAAGTCTGAAGATATATTAGCAAATTTAACAACTGAACAAAGAAATGCTTTACATCAAATGTCAGTTAATGAGGGTTCTGATCAACAGATTTCTTCAGACATAGATTTAACATCAGCAAATCAAATAAATGTAATCGTTGAATTTACAAATAAACCAGCAAAAGTAGCACAGATTGAAGCAGGTGTAGAAGGGAAAACATTGACTGAAAAGGATGCTTCAAAATTAGTTGATGAAGATCATTCTACTTTTACAAATGATGTTGGACAAGTATTAATAGATGATAAACAGAAAAAAATAAATTATAAGATTCATCGTTCTTATAAGCATGCCTTTAGTGGTGTCTCAATGAGTCTACCAGCAAATCAAGTTAAGAATCTTTTAAAATCAAAAGCTGTAAAGAAAGTTTGGAGTAATGAGAAGTTTACGATTGATCCACCCGCAGAGAACCAAGAAAATAAACAATTAAAAGCGGACGAATTTAATGTAGCAAACTATTCTCCATATGACAGTTTAGATCGTTTACATGCAGAAGGATATACAGGTAAAGGAGTTAAAATTGGTATTTTAGATACTGGTATGGATTATAACCATCCAGATTTAAAGGATGCTT
Source organism: Bacillus sp. JJ664 (assembly GCF_036962205.1). Lineage (NCBI taxonomy): Bacteria > Bacillati > Bacillota > Bacilli > Caryophanales > Bacillaceae > Bacillus > Bacillus sp. JJ664. The sequence continues at coordinate 2,267 of NZ_JBALMS010000048.1, forward strand.
ATAAAGGCGGATATGATTTTGTTGATAATGATAATGACCCGATGGAAACAACTTATGAGGATTGGAAGAATTCAGGTCAACCAGAAGTAAACGGTGGTGCTTATTATACGGAACATGGTACACATGTAGCAGGAATTATCGGTGGACGTGGAATAGTGGATAGCGAGTATTCATCTATGGGTGCTGCACCAGAAGCAGATCTTTATGCTTATCGTGTATTAGGCCCTTATGGTAGTGGAACAAGTGAAGGTATTATTGCCGGAATTGATCAGGCAGTTCAAGATGGCATGGATGTTATTAACATGTCTCTTGGGGCAACGTTAAACGACCCACTTTATGCAACTTCAATTGCAGTAAACAATGCTGTTTTAAGCGGTGTTACAACCGTTGTAGCTGCAGGTAATAGCGGTGATAAAATGTGGACACTTGGTTCTCCAGGTTCTTCTGCATTAGCATTAACGGTAGGTGCTTCATCTGTTGCAATTGATATTTATCAATATACTGGTTCTTTTGATGGGAAAAATTATAAGTTAAGACAATTAACGAAAAATTATAAGGATGACTTATCAGCTTTAAAAGAGGAAAAGATTCAAATAGTTGATGTTGGCCTTGGTGATCCAACGGGATATGCCGGACAAGATGTAAAGGGAAAATTTGTATTCATGAACCGAGGTGTTTACACATTAGATTCTAAAGTTGCATATGCAAAGGCTCAAGGTGCTGCAGGTGTAATTATGGCGAATGATGAAGCGAACAAAGCAGAAGGGGCAATCCAAACGTTTTTAGGTGAATCAATGAATGCGATTCCTTCGTTTTCAGTATCATTTGAAGAAGGACAAGTGATTTCAACGGCTATTAAGGCTGGTAAAACAGAATTCACATTTGGTGATTTTAGTAAAATTCAAACAGCAGCTGATGAATTGGCAGCATTTAGTTCAAGAGGCCCTTCTAAAGTGAATTATGATATTAAACCAGAAGTAACTGCTCCGGGTGTTTCGATTCTTGCGACTGTTCCTTTTTATATAAACGATAAAACGGTCGATGGCTCGAAACCTGAAGATTATCAGTATGCATATGCACGACTATCAGGTACTTCTATGGCTACTCCTTATGTAGCAGGTGTATCAGCATTATTACTTCAATCAAACAAAGATCTTGAACCAGCTGATGTAAAATCCATTTTAATGAATACAGCAGACCCATTATCTAAGGATTATAGTGTGTTTGAAGTAGGTAGTGGTCGAGTTGATGCATATGAAGCAATTCACTCAAATGTGGAATTACAGGTAGTTGATAAAACACCGACTATTATAAATGGAAAACAAAAATCGATTAAAGAACTAACAGGTGGAATTGGCTTTGGTTCTTTTGGATTTGATGATCAAGATGTAACTGATTCACGAAATGTTATCCTAAAAAATCGTAGTGAAAAAGCGAAAACATTTAACGTAGATGTTACATTCCAGACGGGTACTCGAGGATCATTAAATGCATCAAAGAATAATGTAACATTAGATGTACCTACTTCAGTGAAGTTAAATGGAATTAGCTCAAAAACAATTAATGTTAAACTTAACATTCCTAAAACAGCAGAAAAAGGGACCTATGAAGGGTATATTACGTTCACGAATGATGCAGACTCTACAGAACAATATCAAATTCCATTCGGTGGACGAGTTGTCAATGAAGGAATTGATTTCCTTAAAGCAGATCCGACGTTTTCAACTGATACTACTTGGCCAGCAAATTCGTTCCCGTTTCTTGGTTTTGAATTCTCATTAAGATCTGAAATGAAGACCTTGGATGTTTTATTACATGACCCAATTACAGGTGAAGACCTTGGTTTAGTTGGTTCATTTACGCCGATCACATTAAATGATAACCAGGTGTATTTTATCGGAAGAGGATTTAATTCAATATACTATCCATTCACAGGAGACTCTAAAAATCCAATTAGTAATGAACCGAGCTTTGCAAAACCAGGTCATTATCAATTGAAAATGGTTGGAACAAATAATCAAGGGAAATCATTCTCAAAAGTTTCGGATTTCATCTATGATTTAGCGGCTCCAAATATGAAGACTAGTTTTGATTCATTAGACCAAAAGGTAATCGAATATAAAGATAGTCAATTTGATGCAAATGGACAATTCTTATACGATTTTAACATTCATCTTAATGATCCTGAAACAGAACAAGCAAGTAAGATAGGTTTACCAATCGATCAATCAAATAATTCAGTTGTATCGTTTTATAATAGTCCATTTCCAACGAATCCAATCAAGACAGATAAAAACGGGGATTACACTGATCAAATTTTAGTTAGAAAACAATCGGCACCATTACAAGTACAGTTTTATGGAATTGATGCAGCTAGAAACTTTACAGCTAACGCAACGAATATGTTAAGAGTCGTATTTGTGGATCAAAATTTACCGTATTTCTATTTAAAAGCAAATAAACAAGTTGTTAATACAGGTGATGCTGTAAATTATACTGTTCGATCAAATAATGTGAAAAAGTTAAAAACTACTAAAATGACGATGAAAAATTATAACTATGCTTCAATTGAGAATGTTGTTGTTAATGATGCAGTTAAAGCGTATGGCGATGCTAAGGTTAGTGTAGCAACTACACCAACAAGTTACACATTTACATTTACTTATTTAGGTGATAAAGAATTACCAGAAGATTTACCGTTATTTAATTTTGACCTAAAAACGTCAAACAAGTTTTCAAAGGAAAGTCCTTATTGGTATGGAATGAATGCATCAACAATTGATCAATCAAATGTTGAAACGCAAAATATCTACACTTATATGGAAAGTTATAAAACTAATCCTACTCATTCAAGAATACAAGGTGCAGTACAAGTTGAAGGTGGAAAAGATCCAGTTACAGGTGATATGAATTATGCAATTGATTTAAGTAAAGCTAATGCAAAAGTAACAGTTACATCCTATGATGGAAAAACAGTTGTTGAAGCGCCAATCATCGACAAATATGGTTCATATAATGCTGATGGAATTAAACCAGATAAAAATGCTTATACATTAACAGTAGATGTAACTGGTCATTTTACGATGAACCAAAAAGTTGTATTGTCTGATGAAGTTCGTGGGGAAACGCTTGGTAAGTGGTATAGATATAGTTTATCAACAGCAGCGGCTGGCGATGTAAATAAAGATGATGTCATTGATGTTTTAGATGCGATTGAATTACAAGATTTCTGGGGAACTAACAAAGCATCTGCTGATTTAAATTTTGATAAAGTAGTAGATTCTAAGGATATGAATTACATTATGAAAAACTTTGGATTACAAAATCCGACTGTAGATAAAGCACCAAAAGCTAAGAATTCCTATAAAGGAAAAACATTAGATAGTATTTTAATAGAGCTAGGAATAAAGTAAGACAGGGAAAATAGTAGTGAAATTTTTGTAAGATAGGTAATTAGACTTGAAAAGGGAGACCGTATGATTGGTCTCTCTTTTTTGTATAGTAAATTGGGCCATTTTGGGTTTTTTTAATCATTTTTTATATAGGAATATGCAGAATTTTGAAAAACAGGTAAGTGAAACATTGCTAGTTTAGGGAATCATTAACCCAATTGACCCTAATTTGAATATTCTTGATAATTGAAATAGACAAAGTAAGCTTTGGTGAAAAGAATGAAAGTGATTGCTGAAGGGTTTGATAACTTTAGTATTCAAAAAACGATCATCAATAAACTTTACTTTTAGTTGAGAGATTTTTAGGAGGAAGAACAATGGGGAAAAGAGTAGAAAAGAATAAGTTTTTAAAAAGCTTTACGGTTTTAGCTCTATCATCTAGTTTTGTTATGGCTCCACTATCACAAGTAACAAATGTGTCAATCGCAGCAAGTAAAACAAAGACAGAAACAATCCTTGCTAATTTAACTTCACAGCAAAGAGCTGCACTGAAAGAACTTTCAACGAACGAACAGACAGGTCTACAAATTTCTGAGGAAATTGATCAAACAACTACTAGACAAACTTCTGTTATTGTAGAGTTTTCTAATAAACCAGCAAAAGTTGCCCAAGTCGAAGCTAAGGTTGAAGGAAAGTCATTAACAGAAGTAGAAGCATCAAAATTAGCTGAGCAAGACCATGCAACTTTTAGTAAAGATGTGGGACAAGTATTAATAGATGAAAACAATAAGAAGGTAGATTTTAAGATTAAACGCTCTTATAAACACGCATTTAATGGTGTTGCAATGAATCTACCAGCAAATCAAATAAAGAACCTATTAAAATCAAAAGCTGTTAAAACAGTTTGGAGTAATGAAAAATTTACGATTGATCCTCCAAAACAGCCTGAAAAAAGTGAAGAATTAAAAGCAGATGAGTTTAATATTGCGAACTACACGCCATATGATGGATTAGACAAGTTGCATGCTGAGGGCTTAACTGGAAAAGGAATTAAAATCGGTATTCTTGATACAGGTATTGATTACAATCACCCAGACTTAAAAGACGCATATAAAGGTGGATATGACTTTGTAGATGATGATAGTGATCCAATGGAAACTACATATGCCGATTGGGTAAAGGCTGGTAAACCAGGTTCTGCAAATGGTGCAGACTTCTACACTGAACATGGTACACACGTTGCAGGTATCATCGGTGGGCGTGGTGTATCAGATAGTGAGTATAAACAAGTAGGTGCGGCACCAGAATCTGATCTGTATGCTTACCGAGTACTTGGTCCAGGTGGAAGTGGTTCAAGTGAAGGGATCATTGCTGCGATTGATCAAGCTGTGCAAGATGGCATGGATGTGATTAATATGTCATTAGGTAACTCTTTAAATGATCCATTGTATGCAACTTCGATAGCTGTAAATAACGCTGTACTTAGTGGCGTAACGACGGTCGTCGCAGCGGGAAATAGTGGAGATAAAATGGATACACTAGGTTCTCCTGGAGCTGCTGCACTAGCATTAACAGTTGGCGCGTCATCAGTTGCAATTGATCTTTATCAATATAGCGGTGTACAAAACGGTAGTGACTACAATATTAGACAATTAGCACAAAACTACTCAGATGACTTAACTACATTGAAAGGTAAAGCATATCAACTTGTAGATGTAGGATTAGCAAATCCAGCTGACTTTACAGGTAAAGATGTAAAAGGAAAAGTAGCTTATATCCAACGAGGCACGATTGCCTTAATTGATAAAATCAAAAATGCAAAGGCGGCAGGTGCTGTAGGCGTTTTAATGGCAAACAATGTGGAAAACAAAAACGAAGGAGCAATTCAAGCATTCTTAGGTGAATCGGTTGATGCAATTCCTGCATTCTCAGTTTCATACGAGGAAGGCTTAGCCATTACAGAAGCTATTAAATCTGGCAAGAATGAGTTTACATTCGGAGATTATTCTAAGGTTCAAACGGCTTCAGATGAATTAGCAGCATTTAGTTCAAGAGGACCGTCTCGAGTGAATTACGATATTAAACCAGAAGTAACTGCACCAGGTGTATCAATTCTTTCAACCGTTCCATTTTATGTAAACAATAAGACCGGTGATGGAACAAAACCAGAGGATTATCAATACGCATACGAGCGTTTGTCAGGAACGTCAATGGCGACACCATACGTTGCAGGTGTGTCAGCTTTATTACTTCAATCAAATAAAGGGCTTGAACCAGCAGATATTAAATCAATCTTAATGAATACAGCTGACCCATTATCAAATGATTATAGCGTATTTGAAGTAGGTAGCGGGCGAGTTGATGCGTATGAAGCAATTCATTCAAATGTAGAATTAGAAGTTGTTGATAAAACGCCAACAATTGTAAATGGTAAACAAAAAATGATTACTGAATTAACTGGTGGAATGAGCTTTGGGTCATTTGGATTTGATGGTAATGATATTTCAGAAGCTCGTAATATTACATTGAAAAATCGAAGTGAAAAAGCGAAAACGTTTAGTGTAGATGTGAAGTATCAAACAGGATTAAGAGGTTCAAAAGATGCAGTTTCAAATAACGTTACATTAACAGGTCCATCATCAGTTAAATTAAATGGAATTAGTTCAAAATCAGTAAAATATAGCTTAAACATTCCAAAAACAGCTGAAGTTGGAACATATGAAGGCTATATTACTTTTACAAATAATGCAGACTCAACAGAACAATATCAAATTCCATTTGGCGTACGTGTTGTGGAAGAAGGTATTCAAACATTTGAGCTATTTAACCCACTTTACTCTAATAAAATTACAAACCCAACTTATGCGTATCCGTTCATGGATGGAAAAGTTGAATTAAAAACACATATGAAAACATTAGATGTGGTGATTCAAGATCCGACAACTGGGGAAGATTTAGGGTTAATTGGTTCATTTAATACTTCAGTAATGGCAGAAAATCAAGTATACAATATTGGTAGACTTGTTGGAGCTACTTACTATCCATTCACAGGAGATGCAAAAAATCCAATTAGTGATAAATACAAAACAATTAGACCGGGTCATTATAAATTAAGACTAGTAGGAACTACTCCTAGTGGAAAAACAGTTGCTGAAGCAAGGGACTTCATGTTGGAGTATGGGGTACCGAACTTTACGACTAGCTTTGATAAGCTAGATCAAAAGGTTATCGAATATAAAGATAGTCAACTTGATGCAAATGGACAATTCTTATATGATTTTAATTTAAACATAAACGATCCAGAAATTGATGAAGCAGCAAAATATGGCATTCCTGCTGATCAATCACAAAATACGTTTGTCTACATGTACAATTCGTTCTTCCCATCTCTTCCAGTTAATGTAGATAAAAATGGGGACTATAAAGATCAAATTTTAGTAGACAGTAAATATCCAACATTACCAGTTACTTTCTATGGCATGGACGCAGCATTAAATCCAACTGCACAAGTAAGAGTTGTTTTCGTCAAAAATACAACACCTTACTATTATGTAAAACCTAATAAGCAAAATATCACAACTGGTGATACTGTAAACTACTTTGTACGTGCAAACAATGTTAAAAAACTAAAAACTACTAAATTATCTATTCAATTGAATAATAATCAAGGCGCAATTGAAAATGTAGCTGTTAATGATGTCATTAAAAAATATGGTGACGCACAGGTAACAGTAAAAACATCACCAACAACATGGGACTATGTTACCCAATATGAGTTTACATTTACTTATACTGGTGAAGATAAATTACCTAAAGATATTTCGTTATTTAACTTTGATGTAAAATCTTTAGATAAATCGTTCACTACTGGTTCAGCGTTAAGTGGACAAAACATCAATGCAACAACGATTGATCAAGCAGATGTAGAATCAAAAAATGTTTTCACTTATGTTGAAGGTTATAATGTAAAACCAACAGTTTCAAAACTTACAGGAACACTACAAGCTGAAGGTACAAAGAATCCAACTACAGGTGAAACAAATTATGCAGTGGATCAAAGAACAGTTGGTGCTAAAATTACATTAACTTCATACGACGGAAAAACTGTATTAGAAACTCCAATTACTTCAAAACAAGGAGACTATGCATTTGACGGAGTTAAGGTTGATTCAAACCCATATACATTAAAGGTAGATGTACCAGGTCACTTTACAATGTCTCAAAAAATGGATCCATTATTTGATACGATTCGTGGTGATTTAATGGGTAGACAGCTTCGTTATTTATTAGATGTAGCTGCAGCTGGAGATGTGAATAAAGACAATGTAATTGATGTCCTAGATGCGATCGAGATCCAAAAATATTGGGAAACAAATAAAGTATCGGCGGATTTAAATTTTGACAAGGTGATTGATGAAAAAGATATGGATTATATCATTAAGAACTTTGGTGAGAAAAATCCAACAGTATCAAATGCGCCAAAAGCTAAAAATTCATATAAAGGGGCTACATTGGACAGTATTTTAGCTGAATTAGGGTTGAAATAATAGGAATAAAATCAGTATATGAGTTGGGTAAGAGAGGAGCCATTTAGGCTTCTCTTTTTTGTTTTGAAACTGGAATTATTTACATAAATGTATCTTATTTTGGAGACATTATTCAATAAAAGGTTCTAAGGGGATTGTCATGAATAATAAGGTGATTCAATCTGTTCATATATACATACTACTCATCATGTCTACTGGTTTTATGTTACATGTTTTAATTCTACCAAGTATTCTATCTTCATCGCATAGAGATTCATGGTTAACTGTTATTTCTAGTATCATTCCATTTTTAATATGGAGTTTCTTACTTTTCTTTGTTTATAAGAAAATGAACAATGAAGATTTGCTTTCTATATTATATAAGGTGTTAAAGAAACCATTTTTCTATCTTTTTGCTGCTATTTTTATTGTATATTTTCTGTTTACTGCTTTCATATCACTAAAAACTACATTTTATTGGGCGAAGACAAATTATACACAAGATGTACCTGATTTAATTGTTGTTTTTCTGTTTACATTTATTTGTTTTTACGCTTCATATAAAGGCATACGAACAATTAGTTCGATTGCATGGGTGATATTACCAATTGTTCTGTTTTTTGGTTTTTTAGTCAGTTTAGGAAATACTCATAATAAAAACTATGAATTGTTATTTCCTATTTTTGAAAATGGATATAAAGACTATTTTCAGGGTTTTTTATATACATGTTCAGGTTTCTTTGAAATTCTTTTTATATTATTTTTAACACCTTTTCTATCTGATCAGTTAAAGAAAAAGTGGTTATTCATCGTCAGCTGTGTGTTGCTAATGTTAATACTAGGACCGTTAACCGGTGCAATTACAGAGTTTGGGGTGAGTGAAGCAGAAAAACTAAGAAACCCAGCATACGAGCAATGGAGAATATTAACGCTAGGATTACATATTACAAGACTAGATTTTCTTTCTATTTTCCAGTGGATATCAGGTACTTTTATTCGTATTAGCCTAAGTGCTTTTATTGCAAATAGTATTCTAAACCATACCGGGACGAAAAAGTGGAGTCTTCCAATTTTATATTTATTTATTATGGTAGGAGCAATGATCCCTTGGGGAGGGACTTCATTTTTTTATTTCTTACATCATTATTATTTTCTGATTAATTTAATTTTCTTGTGTATAACAATGGTATTTTTATTGATTATTATGACATTAAAAGGTGAAACTTCATGATGAATGAATTAACTTCAATAGATCAATTAAACTTGATTGAGCTACTAGACTCTTTTGACAATTCTTCGGATATTAAAATTCGTACGAAATCTTATAATGATGGAGAAACATTACATTTTATTAAAGCAATTTATTGTCATAACTTAGTGAGTACAGAATACATAAGTCAAGTACTTCCGAAGGTATATGAAATTGTAAAAAAAGAAAATATGCTAAATTATGAATTGATTAGTAATGTTGTTGAAACGAATAAAATTGATAAACAAAAAGATGTCTTGAATCAAATTGAAGAGGGGCTTTTTTCAGGGACTTTAGTTATTTTAAGCTCATTTTTAAATGATATTTTCTTAATTCCGGCGGCTAGTCCTCCGAAGAGATCTCCGGAGGAATCAAATATTGAAACATCGGTCAGAGGTCCAAAGGATGGTTTTGTCGAAAATATCTCTGACAATATGGCATTAATAAGACAAAGGTTAAAGACATCGTCGCTAAAAAGTATAGAGTTTTTCATAGGTGAAAGAAGTAAGACAAAAGTCATTTTACTTTATATGGATGATATTCTAAATCCAACAATCCTCTCTACTGTAAAAGAACGATTAAGTTCACTTAAACTTGATATTGTTGTTAGTAGTTATGAAATTGAAGAATTATTATATGATCATTCTTTTTCTATTTTTCCATTAATGGATCACACTGGACGGCCTGATTATGTAGTTCAATCAGTAAATCAAGGACGTTTTGGAATTTTAGTGGATGGTAATCCTACTTGCTTAGTCGGACCAACTAGCATTAATCAGCTTCTTTATTCACCTGAAGATATTCATGGCAGTTTTTTTTATTCTAACTTAGTACGCTATCTAAGAATGATGGCTTTATTTACAACAATTCTATTACCGGGATTTTACTTAGCTTTAGTTACATTTCATTTGGATCAAGTACCTTATCCTTATATTGCAACAATCGCAGTTTCCAGATTAGGGTTACCTTTATCATCTTCAATTGAAACATTCATCATGTTAGCTTTTTTTGAATTGTTTAAAGAAGCTGGTGTTCGATTACCAAAAGCTGTTGGTCAAACAGTTGCAGTATTAGGTGGTTTATTCATTGGAGATGCAGCAATTAGAGCAGGTTTAACTTCCCCAACGATGTTGGTTGTTATTGCGATAACAGTTATATCTGGTTATACACTTGTTAACCAAAATATAGCTGGAAATATTGTGATACTTAGAGTATTTGTCCTCATATGCTCTACTATTTTAGGATTATTAGGTTTTTTCTCTGCACTCTTCCTTATACTAACACATGTGGCTTCATTAACTAGCTTTGGTCAACCATACGCTTTAACAGCTACAAAACCTAATAAATTTGACATTTTGGCTATGGTTTTTAGACTCCCTCAGAAATTTTTGAAAAAACGTCATCAATCAGTAAATCCAATCGATGATACGCGGAAGAAGGAGTAACAAAAAATGAAAAAAACGGTTGCGATTGTACTACTTATTTTTCATTTAATGATGTTATCAGGATGCTGGGGAGGTAAATTAGTTCAAGCTCAGACATTTGTTACTGGTCTAGGTTTTGATTTTAAAGATAATCAATATATCGTCACATTTCAGGCATTAAACTTTTCAAATATTGCTAAACAGGAAGGTGGCGCATTAGTTGAAGCTCCACCAGTTTTAATAGGGCAAGCAACTGGGGCCTCCATTCAGTTAGCTTTAAACAAATTAGACCAGGAAGCTCCGTTACCACTTTTTTATGGACATGTTATTAGTATTGTACTCAGTAAGAATATAATAGAAAAACAGCTGAAGAATGTGAATGCTTTTATTAGTCAGAAGTCATTATTAAGGTATAATACATGGTTATTTGGTACAGAGGAAGACATAAAGGACATTTTTACTAGTGAAAGCTTCTTTAATCTACCAACATTATATACTGTTCTTGATCTGCCGCAACTTCAACAAGATAGGAAAAACTTAGTCATTTCAAATATAAGATACTTGGATTATATTTCAAGATACGATGAACCAGTAGGATCTGTATTAATACCTTCATTAGCAATAAATGAAGAAAATTATGAAGAAGATGTAACGAAAATGATTGCCTATATGAATGGTGCTTATGTTTTATCCGAAAAAAAATTTAAAGGATTTGTTACATCAGGAGATTTGGTTGGTGTCAGATGGCTAGAACAAAAGAATGATGTCATTAATATTAGTTTTGAAAAGGAAAAAGTTAATTTTGATGTTGGTGAATCAAAATCTAGAATAAAGGTTATGAATGAAAAAGAGCCACAATATAAAATCAAAATCAACGCTATAGCAATTGTAGAACAAAATGAAGATTCTCTTGGAACGAAAAAAATACAGAAATTGATTGAAGATAAAATCAAAGACGATTTAAAACTAACGTTAACTAAGTCAACTGATATAGATGCAGACCTGTTAAATATTACTGAAAAGACTTTTCGATTTCATTCCAAGCAATGGGATATAAAAGAGATAAATGAGTTTAAAAAGGATTCAGTAAAAGAAATAGATGTTGATGTATATATACAAGAAAATCAAACTTATAAAAGGTAAATAGAAAAGAGGGAGGTTAGTGACTAGCCTTCTTTTTTTATGAAAAAAGACTGGTTAAAAACAAGTTATAAAATGCACCATTCAAATCATTAATAGTCTCAGACTTGTATAAGTCCTTGACGAGGTTTCAGGATGTAGCTTACGATTATTTTAACAATACATAAGTTCATACCCCATTATGGGGTATTTGTTTTTATGAAAATTTGAGGTTAATTCGAGGTGAAACAGTTTGATTCTTGTAATTGGTGGCGCACGAAGTGGAAAGAGCTCTTATGCTGAAAAACGGATGAAAGAAATGCAAGGAAGTTTGAACGATGTACTATATATTGCAACTGCAATTCCTACCGATGAGGATATGGTGAATCGAATTAAGCGACATCAACAAGATCGTGAAAAAGAATGGTATACAATTGAGCAATATAAGGATTTTCAATTACTAGAAACGAATCTTAATTTTCAAAATGTAAATCATATCTTACTTGACTGCTTAACGATTATGATTACAAATATCATGTTTGATCATTATACTGATTTTGACAGAATTACAAATGAGGAAATTGAACAGCTTGAACGTAGTATTAAAGAAGAGATTTTAAAGCTAATTGATGTATGTGAGCGTAATAAAAAAACATTATGTATTGTTTCCAATGAGGTTGGTTTTGGTCTTGTACCCTCATATCGATTAGGTATTATTTTTAGAGATATTGCAGGACGAATGAATCAACTGATTGCGTCTAATGCAACTGAAGTAATACTCGTAACTGCAGGTATTCCATTACGAATTAAATAGAGGTAAAATAATGAATCGATTTAAGATGATCCTTAGTTTTTTTTCAACTATACCAGTAAAGAATGTTCATTTTATTGAATCGGAGCTTGGAAAAGGAATTCGTATGCTTCCTTTAGTAGGTATTATGTTTGGCTGTTTAATAGGCGGCTTATTTATGCTTTTACAATTACTAAATATAGAGAATCAGATTAGCGCATTTTTCATCATCTTATTCTATATTTTTTTAACTGGTGGATTACATCTTGACGGTGTAGCAGATACTTGTGACGGTATTTTTAGTCATCGCTCTAAAGAAAGAATACTAGAAATTATGAAAGATAGTCGAATCGGAACATTTGGCGTTGTGTCGTTAATTGTGCTCTCATTAGGGGATTGGATATTTTTATCAAAAAGCACTGTTTTTGTCATCATTTTATTTCCAATAATAGGTCGCCTGATTGCATTATGGACATGTCGAATAAGTACATATGCTAGAGAAGAAGGCTTTGGAAATCAGTTTATATTAGAGGCAAAAAAAACAAAGTCATTAATTGTCTTCATTTTATTTACAGTACTTATTTGTATAGGAAGTATTGTTTTTCACCAGTTAGAGGTGATTGTAGCACTAATCTTTACATACTTAATCATGATTTGGGTTATTAAAAGAATCAATCGTAAACTTGATGGAATAACAGGGGATGTTATTGGTTTTTCAATTGAATTTTCTCAGTTGTGCTTTTTATGCCTTGTCTTAATTGGTGGTAAATTCATATGAAGATATTATTAGTAAGACATACTGAAAGTGAAGGGAATATGAAAAAGGTATATGCTGGATCAACGGATTATGTTTTAACAGAGCATGGCGAACAGCAAATTGTAGAAGTTATGATGAAGCTTTTACATATCATCTCTCCTACATCGACTTATTCATTATATTCTAGTCCGCTTCAAAGATGTACGAGGCTTGCAGACGAAATCGAAAGACTACTACAAACTTCTAAAATGATAGATTCACGGCTAAGTGAGACGGATTTTGGAATCTTTGAAGATAAAACATATGAAGAATTAATCCAAATATATCCAGACAAAGTAGAGTCATGGATTCAAGATAGCATTCACTTTCAAATTCCAAATGGTGAAAGTTTAAAAAATTGTTTTGATCGAGTAAGTACTTTTTGTAATGATTTAATCAATAGGAATGAAGATGCAGTCATTGTTTCTCATGGCGGCATTATAAAATTAATTATTTTAGCATTACTGGATTTAGATTTTAAGGAATTTTGGAAGTTCTATACAAGTAATGGGTGCGTAATAGAAATCATATATAATGATGGTTTTGGATATATCAAAAATATAAGTCAATTGGAATTTGGGGATGAGGAATTTGGAGATTAGAAGACTTGTAGTACTTTCACTTTTTATTTCAATCAGTGCAATACTATCTAATATTAAAATTTTTTCTACGATTGCGTTAGATTCTATGCCAGCATTTTTGGCAGCCATGCTAATATCTCCAATTGCAGGTGCAATCGTTGGAGCAGTAGCTCATTTACTTTCTTCGTTTACATCTGGTTTTCCACTGACAGTACCGATGCATGTATTGATTGCATTCCAAATGTTTTGTATCGTCTGGCTATTTGGAGTGTTATATAAGCGCTCGAAGGATGTAATAGCAATCAGCGTAGCGATTTTGCTGAACGGTCCAATCGCTACGTTTTTAAGTGGTATTTTAATTGGATACTTAGATGAAACGGTGACAGTCATTGGCTTTTTTAAGTTAATGGTACTTCCTTTAACAATTGTTTCAGCGGTGAACATTATCATTGCATACATAATTCAAAGGGTGATGAATCGTGCACGTTTCCAAGTATAGGGATTTAACTTTATTACAAATTGATGAATCCAGATATTTTACAATTGCTTGTGATAGTTGTGGTGGAATTGGAATGAGTGAATTAGATATTGTAAAGGTGGAAGAGTCAACCGTTGGTTATTTAACATCGCGCGTTTGCCTATTTGAAACATTAGCATTTCGTGCAAAACCGACTTTGCTTATTAATACTTTATGTGTTGAGATGGAAGGTAGAGGAAAACTTATTTTATCAGGCATTAAACAGGCAATTAAAGAGTATAATGATGTTCAATTTTTTAATGAAGCATTAGATATTGATATTACTGGAAGTACAGAAGAAAATATTCCTACTTTACAAACAGCATTAGGGATTACAGTAATGGGAGAAATCTATCAACCTTTTGAAAGGCCCTATGTAAATAAGGGTGATGTAGCTATCTTAATTGGATATCCTAAAGTTGGACAAGAAGTATTAATAGATATAAATGAAAATTTAAACGAAATCATTAATTTTCAATCGTTAAAACAGTTAACGGTTCTTCCAGGTGTAAAAGATATTTTGCCTGTCGGATCTCAAGGTGTGAAATATGAATTAAAACAATTAAGCAAAACACATAATAAGGACATTCAAATTTACGAGAATGAACCTACTTTATTAGAAAAATCAGCTGGCCCAGCTACTTGTGTAATTGCAGTTGTTGAACGGAATCATATTCAAAAAGTACAGGATTGTATATCACAACAAATTACACAGTTAGGTGAATTTATATAAGATAATGGAGAATGTATATGGCTAACGCTTTAAAAGATATTTATAACGAAGAATTTATATCTAAAATTGCTCAGTCAATTAAAGAAGTTTATCCAGATTTTGAGGATAAGAAATTTACTGAATTAGTTTTTAATGAACAATGGGTTGAAAAAACACTGAAAGAAAGAATGAGACATATTACGCTTTGTTTAGGAGATACTTTACCAAAAGATTATCTAGAAGCTCTTAGCATATTAAAGCAAATAGTAAATATGTTTCCGAAAAATAATTTAGGCTGTATCTTCTTTCCTGATTTTGTAGAAGTATATGGTCTAGCAAATTGGGATTCATCGATTGAAGCACTAGCATTATTTACTCAACACTCAACATCAGAATTTGCAGTAAGACCTTTCATTGTTGAAGATGAAGAAAAAATGATGGCTCAAATGTTAGAATGGTCTAAACATCCAAATGAACATGTAAGAAGGTTAGCAAGTGAAGGGAGCAGACCAAGATTACCTTGGGGAATGGTGCTAAAAAGTCTAAAAAATAATCCCACTCCAATATTACCAATCTTAGAGAATTTAAAAGAAGATGAATCTCTTTATGTTCGTAAAAGTGTAGCGAATAATATAAATGACATTTCAAGAGACCATCCGAATCTTGTATTAGATCTTGCTAAAAGCTGGTACGGAACAAATGTATATACGAACTGGATCGTTAAGCATGCATGTAGAACATTATTAAAACAAGGGAACAAGGAAGCAATGTCAATCTTCGGATTTGATTCAGCAGATTCAGTTTCGATTAAAGATTTCACTTTAAGTCCGGAGAAATTAAGCATTGGAGAAGAATTACAATTCTCCTTTAAGGTAACAAGTAACCAGACAACACCTTCAAAAATTCGCATTGAATATAAAATTGATTATGTGAAAGCAAACGGAAGTCGCTCTAAGAAAATTTTTAAAGTAAGTGAGAATTATGTTAATCAAACAAAACCATTACACTACAATAAAACCCATTCTTTTAAAGATTTATCTACAAGAAAGCACTATAGTGGAACGCATACGATCACAATCTTACTTAATGGAAACGAGATGTTGAGTAAAGACTTTATTGTTGAATAACAAGTTCCAATAATAAGTAAACTTTTTGATGACGATTTTAAGATGAGTACCTTCTTTCAACTAAATAAAAATAAAAAAAGAGTTGTCTATGCAACTCTTTTTATTTTCCAAATTTACTCACTATTATTTACTTTTCTAAACGATAGGATTGATGTTTTTAAGGAAGCATATGAACCGATAGCTGCATAACCGTAAAACCACCCCATAAAAATACCAGAAAACAAATGGTGTCTATGACTAATGAAAATTGAAAAAATTAGTCCTAAAACTAAGGCAATCATGGGTACGTATGGTTTCTTAATTTTTAAAAATATTTTTAAAAGTTGGGTAACAACCATTACAACGGGAACTGCGAGAACAGCATCCCAAAAATTTGTTTGAATCGTAGGAAAGTCCATCACGACACACCTTTTTACCTTAGTATCTACCTAATTAGCTAAGTTATATTCAATTATGATTAAGTTAATATGGAATTTCCTACCATATAAAAATTTCATAAGATAAGTACGAATACCAGATTAAGATTAATTGATCATGGGCTTGAATTTTTTGTACAAGTTTTATGTGAATCGTCTAAACAAATTATGATTCTATCAAGACAATATTATGACGAAATAAATATTTTATTGTTTTATCAAGAGTATACGCTTATAAAAACTTTATGTAGGAGGTGCCCTAACAGTTGGGGATATACATTAACGATGCGTTAGCAGTCGAAATAGTACCTACAGCAAACTGAAAAATAGTTTTTGAATTGCGATTAAACAGAGATGCTACTTTCATTGATACAAGAGCATTTAATAGATCGTCGCCAACATCAGGTACTCAGAGGTTTCCTTTAGCTTCTACACAGGTTGATGGTGCACCTGCTAATGCCACATCCACATATAGTGTAAGAATAATTGTAACAACTGCTAGTAATATTAATTCTGCTACAGCAATAAATCGTGATTTAAATATCATTACTTTTACACTGTAGAATTAAGGCGTTATAATTTTTTTATAAAATCAAACCAAGAAAGCCTAAGTTCCCACCTTATTTAGAGAGAACTTAGGCTTTTTTAATATTCTATAGTAGGGGCTTTTTTATATTGCCTGCTCCTACATTACTCTTGTGGTTCTTTTCTCATATACATCATGATATCTTCTGTTAATGCAGCAAATCCTAATTTTTCTAGAATAATACCTTTAGGTAAATGTGATTTTGACATCGTAACAGTTTTTACTTTACGACTAATATTTTCATTATGTACTAGTGTCATTAAGTCATAGAAAAATGGGATGGCTTTCTGGTCTAATGCTACTGCAAGTATTTCGGAATAGTTTGTGTCAGCTCGAATTGTCATGCCAAAATAGGCAATAGGTTCATCTGCAATTTTACATTCTAATGCATAGTCAAATTCTATTGAACTGTAATATTCGTTTAACATTGAGAGTTGTTCATTCGTTAATGCTTGCTGCTTCATTTTTATATCTTTCCATTCATCAAATTGAAAGTTGTCTTTTATTTCAAAAGAGAAGTCCGGAATCGGTTGTATATTTTTTAATAAAATAGGATATCTGGCTCCAATAATTTGAGATTGACTTGTAATTTGGAAGCCTTTTGATAAGAAATAATCTATTTGTTTATTCCACTGGCTTCTAAATCTCTGTGCGAAAACTTTCCCACCATATTCGTCACTTGCAGCAAATTCGAAAACTTTTTCATATAATTCATCCTGAACAGAATCTTCATATTCAGGTAAAACCCAAGGGTATCCTAGCGAAACAAAATCGCCTTTTCCTGAGAAGCTCATATAGCCAATTAATTTTTCATTTTCAAAAGCGAATACACGTGACTTTTCATTAAACTCTATCTGAGACTCATATAATTTAGGGGATAATGTTGGCTTCCATGCATATGGTAAGTTTTTGGTCATGCTCTTCCAAAATGAATATTGCAAATCAAGGTCTGAAGAGTTCTCATAAAATCTGAATGTAATTGTCATATCAGGATCCCTTCCTTGTTATTTACTTTAATATTATCAAATTTATGTTGTAGTAAGAGAAATAATAATGAATTAATTTGTTTACTGGTTAAAAAGTAAAGAAAACGAGATTAATGATACTCCAGTCGCGTTTTTTGATTCATTAGTAATTGTATAAATTATAAAAAAAGCATATATAAAACCTGATTTTTTCCTTATGATGTTATTTAAACGCGAACGATTAGCTATTTTTTAGTGGGATTATTCACTTTTATGTTGAATTCGAATGATGAATTTGCTATATTATCAAAGTAATAATCTTTTCAAGTCGTTACTCGTATATGCTCGGTAATATGGTCTGAGCGTCTCTACCTGGTTCCCAATGAAGAACTAGACTACGAGTTAAAGTATAAAGCTGCTTGGTTGGTAACCAAGGACAACATTGTATTGCATTCATTTTCTTGTTTGCGTTATTTTGGGTACTTTAACTATCGTAGGTCTAGAAAGTAGGTAATTTCTACATTTTCTAGACTTTTTTCATTAGAACAAAACCTCGAGTATAACAAACATCTAGGAGGACATTAGAATGAAAGAGAGATTTGTTATGGAAAGTAAGCCGTTGAAGAAGTACACTTTATTAGGAATCATTACAGTATTCATAATTGCTTTATTTGTAGGTTTTAGTTCTAAACCAACCATTTCAATTGCTAAGAAAAAAACGTTAAGACCAATTATTATTCAAGGTCCAATGCCGATAGAAGCTGAGAATTTTGCGAAGAAACTAAAAAATGTTAAAGAAGAAAAGTCTGGAAGTTTTGTATTTTACAAAGGAACTTTAAATAATTATCCTGTAATCGTTGCAAAAACAGGTAAGGGAATGGAAAATACAGCAGCTGCTACTGCTGTTGCGATTGAGAAATATAAGCCTATTGCGATTATCAATCAAGGAACATCTGGAGGGCATGATCCAAACTTAAATGTATTCGATATTGTTTTAGGACAAAAAACAGTAAATATTGGTTCTTTAAAGACAGCCTCTAAAGAAGAAAACGAGGGAATTGATCCAACAGTTTGGAAGCCGATGGACTTAATGGCTTCTGAGGGAAGTGCGGGAGAAGATCCTAATGCTGAAAAGCCTCGTTTCTACGAAGGAGATAAGGAGTTACTTGCTGTAGCAAATGCAGTAAAAGAAACTTATACAAAGGGGAAAATTGTTGAAGGAACGATAGGCTCTGCTGACGTTTGGAACAATGAGGTTGACAGAATTAAATGGTTCCATACTAAATATGGTACATCTGTTGAAGAAATGGAAGGTGCTTCAGCAGCACAAATTGCAAAAGCTTACGATGTAGCGTTTTTAGGAATTAGAGTTTTATCTAATAACAAAGTGAATGGTGGTAAATACAATCCAAACACAGCTGCAGCATGTCAGGAATATGTCTTTGAAGTCGTTAAGAAATTTATTTCTACTAAAACAGGTAAATAAGAAGTTATATATAATGATAGAGCCTAATTTCTCGAATGTAGAACTGAGAAATTAGGCTTCAATTTTTGAATAAGACTATTAATTATATTTAATGAAAAAACGATTGCAAAGAGACAAGAACAGCAAGCTTCAAATGAAAATAGCATCATGTTAGGTTCGCAATTAACATGCTATGAAATTCCTGTAGAGCACTTACGCGAAGAGGATGAAAAGTAAGACCAGTTTAATAAGCATAAAAAAATCATAATATCCCCGAAAAGAGAGTTTGTTAAAGAGCTCTCTTTTTTATTGCAATTCGAATCATGATATAGTAATGATTGTCGAATAGAAGATACTGACGTATAAGGAGGAATGTAATTGAAAAAACAAGTTATTGATTCTTTTAACCAATTATCTGTTGCTTATGAAAATACAGTTGACCACGAAAGCCCATATAATACGCATTATGAAAGACCTGCGATGATGTTAGAATTAGATCAGAATCTCGATAATTATCAAATTTTAGATGCTGGTTGTGCGGCAGGCTGGTACACTGATGCCCTATTAAAAAGAGGAGCCACAGTGACTGCAATTGATATAAGTCAAAGTATGGTTGAAGCTGCAAAACGAAGAGTTGGAAATAATGCAAACATATTATGCCATGATTTAGAGGACACACTTCCATTCCAAAATGAAACATTTCATATCATTATTAGTTCTTTAACCCTACATTACATAAAGGATTGGAATTCAGTATTTAAAGAGTTTAAGCGAGTACTAAAGCCGAATGGAATATTATTGTTCTCAATTCATCATCCATTTTCAGATTACACTATTTTTAAAAGTGAAAATTATTTTTCAAAAGAGTTACTTACTGATGAGTGGATGAAAGCAGGCAAAGAAATTGAAGTCGTTTTTTATAGAAGACCACTACATGAAATCATCCAATCAACCGTAAATCACTTTACGCTATCTTCTCTCATCGAACCACAACCTATACCTGAACTGAAGAATATAAATCCAAAAGCTTATCTTACATTATCAAAGGAACCTAGATTCTTAATGATAAAAGCAGTTAAGAACAATAAATAAATAAATTAATGAAAAAAAGGAGTTCTTAAGTAGAACTCCTCTTTTTGGAAATAATAGAATTTATAAATGATGTTACATTGAAATTCTATCTCGCTTATAATCTAATTGTTTTGATTGAGTCATTCTATATGCCATTATGCCAAATAGAACACCTGCAAGACCTCTAAATATTGTGGAAATAATCATTGCAAAATTCATGCTATAAGATTCAAGTAAAAATACCCCAACTTGCGGTGCTATAAATGCAATAATTGAGAGCAAAAAATTATAGTTGGCAATATAGGAAGTACGATGGTCTTCTTCAGTTGCATCTAATAAACTATTAAATAGAATTAAAACAGTTCCGGATACAAAAAAGCCCGAAAAGAAGTTAACGATAAATAAGTAAATAAAATTAGTTGAAAGAATGTTTAAAATTGGTGCTGTAGCCATACCAATTGAGATCCAAATTAATAGTTGAGTGTTACTATAGCGATTTGCCATTTTTGCCCACCATGGGTAACTAACAATTTGTGATAATTGATTACTTACAGTAAACAAACTAACCCAGAACGCAGTTGCATGTGCAATTCGAATTTGATAAATCGAAAAGAGTGACCATGCCATTTGCCAAGCAAAGTTAAAGAATAGCGCACAAATCAAAAAAGTTACATACGGTTTGTATTGAAAAAGATGCTTAGAAAAAGGTGAATAGTGCTCCGTAAGTTGAAGATTTGTCTTCTCTTCTTTATGTTTCAAAATATAGTATAGCTCAAACATCCCAAAAATAAATGCAACTAAAAATAGTAATTGATAAGGAAGTGCATTAGAAGAGTGATAGGCTTTCATGCATAATCCTACAATTAGTGTTGCAATCATGCCGATTAATGTAAGAACCTTATTTCGTTGACCAAAAAATAGATTTCTTCGTTCTGCGGGTATTAAATCTCCGATAAAAGCCTGCCAACTTAAATTCATAAACGTTCCTGGCAAATTCATGGTTGCAATTAAAATGACAAAAAACCAGGCAATATGATCTGATTTTATAAATGGAAGAAATACCATTAAAAGAAGAAACAAGCGCGTAAATAGAATGGAGTAAGCTGTAAATTTTCTTTTTTCTTCAAGCTTATTAACAATAAAAGCAGCCGGAAGCATTGCAGCCATTCCTACAATTGAAGGCAAAGAAGAGATTAAACTAACTTGATAATTAGAAGCACCTAAAATAACAATTGCAAACAAAATAAAATAATTATTAGATAAGCTAAGTGCAATCGTTTGTGCAGCCCCGTTTTTTATACTCTGGGATTCGTTATGAAGAACGTCCTGTTTACTGTAAATCAACTGATTTTCCTTCTTCCTTTATTAATGTTATTAAATGAGTTCGAATACTGTAAATTTTAAGTTGTTTAGTTGATTTTAAATTTTTAAATAATTCATATGAACAATAGCATATTTATGATGAAATATCTATGGATAAAACCAAAGTTTTTTGTCTAAAATTATCCATCAATTTTTTAAAAAAAGGTTATGAAAAAAAGTACTTAAAAATTGCATTTATACATAAAATTGACTAAACTAATATAATCTTTGTTTGCAAAAATAAAAGATAGTTCTTTTAAACCCATTAAATATTGGAAAGTACATTTTTAAATAGTTAAGCCATACTATTATTAGAGTTGACGTTTAGATAATTCATTATTTTAAACGTCAATTTTTTATTGTAGATATGTTGATTTATACATAATTAAGTTTACAACAAGGAGAAGAGACATATGTTTACACCAGTTTATAAAGTGAATGAGCAGGGAGAAATTTACTTAAGCACAAATAGTTTTTCAGTATCATACGATCAATTTAAAGAAGATGAAATGGGTAACGCATATGTAATTGTAAAAAGTGGAGAAGAACCAATCATAAAAGTTAAACTTCTTCTACATAATATTGGAAATGCTAGAACACAAGAACTTGAAGTAAAAAACAAATCCGGACTAGGATTAGTTGAAATTCGACTACTGCATGTGAAAATAAAAAAGTTTAAAAATGGATGGGGCGCAAAGATTCAATTACAAAATGGTGAATTGACTATTAAAGGGGATATCCCGAAACACGTAAAAATACAAGTAGTTCGGAAAGTAAAACTGAGTTAAGAAAGAAGCTATTAAAAATAGCTTCTTTTTTTTTGTCTACTTTTATGCAGTTATTTTTGTTTCAGAGAGATTCACAATAAAGAAAAATTGAGAATCAAGCAATCTAGAGCGGAAATTTAAAATTATTATTAGCTAAGACAATCTTAAGTAAAAATTAAGGAATCTATTACATAATGCAATTAATCAATTAAAAGGAGTGTTATGTATGCAAAACATGGAAACAAATGAGATTACACAAAAGTTGAATAAATTGGAGAAAAAAACAAGAAATAAATCAAGTTTAGAGATGAACCCTAAATTACTTTCAATCTTATTAATAGTTAATTTAGTGATTGGTATTTTTAGTTTAGCTGGAATTGGATATTTAAGCTTTAAAGACATGAATCGTAATCAAATGATCCGAACAAACTTCCCTAATGGTGGTAACTTCAATGCTCCTAATGGTGATATGTTCAATCAACAAAATCAAGGACAACCATCAAATAACTAAGGGGGAGAAAAAATGAAAAAGTGGATAATCGGAATATTAGTGATTATTATTTGTGCGGGCACTGGCGGATATTTTTATTTAAAACCAAAGGCACAAGAAACTTCAACAATTACAAGAACACAGGTAGCACAAAAAGGTACATTAGAAGTAAAAGTAAGTGGATCAGGGTCGATCGCAGCAACGAATAGTGAAGATCTGATGTCAGAAACAAATTCTGAAGTTGATGAAATTCTTGTTTCAAAAAATGAAACAGTTGAAGAGGGAGATGAGCTAATCAGTTTTACTGATGGTAGCGATTCAATTGAAGCTCCATTTTCAGGAACAATCACTTCTATTGCAGTTGAAGAAGGAGATATGGTGAATCAAGGGACAGTTGTCATGCATATTACAGATTATAAAAATTTAGAAACAACAATTGGTGTTGATGAACTAGATATCGCAAAAGTAAAAGTTGGACAAAGTGTAACGGTTGATGTAAGTGCTTTTCCAGATACAACATATAAAGGGAAAGTTAGTGAGGTCTCTAAAGAGGGAGAAGTTTCAAATGGCGTTTCTACTTTCAATGTAAAAGTTAAACTTAATAATTCAAATAATTTAAAAGTAGGCATGACGACAGAATCTGCTGTCTTAGTTCAAAAGAAAGAAAATGTAACATATGTTCCAGTTGAAGCAATTAATACGAGTAATAATGTAAAATACGTTATCGTAAATAATACTTCTTCTTCGAATTCAGAAGAACAAGCAACTACAAGTACAGTTGAAGTTAAAACCGGAATTACAAATGAAAACTACGTTGAAATTGTATCAGGTATTCAAGCTGGCCAGCAGGTCGTATTACCACAAATTCAATCATCTAATTCGAATAACTTTGGACCAGGTGGCGGATTCCAAATGGGTGGAAACTTTTCGGGACCAAATGGACAAGGTAGTCAAAGAATGATGATCCGTGGCGGTGATAACAGTGGAAAGTAAGGATTTAATCCAAATAACAGATATGAACAGATATTATGAATTTGGTGGAGAAACGCTTCAAGTGTTAAAGAATGTTTCAATAACCATCAATAAAGGAGATTTCGTAGCAATCGTAGGACCTTCAGGCTCGGGAAAATCAACCTTTATGAATATGATTGGTTGTTTAGACCAGCCAGATTCAGGGAGTTATTTATTTGATGGAGAAGCAATTGAGGACATGAATGATAGAGAATTAGCTCTTATTCGTAATCAAAAAATTGGATTTATCTTTCAAAACTTTAATCTATTAACTAAATTAAGTGCATTAGAAAACGTCGAATTACCTTTAAGTTATAGAGGACTTTCCCAAAAAGATCGAACAAATATGGCAATTCAAGTTTTAAGAGAAGTTGGGTTGGAAGAGAGAATGCATCATCTTCCATCACAGCTTTCAGGTGGTCAGCAACAAAGGGTAGCTATTGCAAGGGCGCTTGCAGGTAGACCAGATATTTTATTAGCAGATGAACCAACTGGAGCATTGGATCAAAAGACAGGTAGAGAAATATTAGATTTAATGAAAAAACTTCATAAAGAGGGACATACGATTATTCTCATCACACATGACGAAAAAATAGCGATGGAAGCTTCTAGGGTCTTAAGAATTGAGGACGGATGCCTAAGTGAGGAAGGAGGAATGCCACTTGGGAATGTCACAATTAATCAAAATGGCAGTAAAAAGTATAGTTAGTAATAAACTAAGAGCCTTTTTAACAATGTTGGGTATGATTATAGGGGTTTCTTCAGTGATTATTTTGGTATCAATCAGCCAAGGATCTAGTAAGCAAATTTCGGATCAAATTGGTGAACTTGGTACAAATTTATTAACTGTAAATTTCTATAATACAGATTCAACTTCATTTAAAGAGAAAGATATAACAACATTAAAAGATTTAAATAGTGTAAAAGAAGTAGCACCAGTTGTATCTGGACGAGTTACAGTCAAAAATGGAAAGACTTCTTCAGAAGTTTCTGTCACTGGTACTACGAGCTCTTATCAAGATGTAAGAAATGTTAAAGTAAGCTCAGGACGATTTTTTACAG
The DNA here is from genome assembly GCF_036962205.1 of Bacillus sp. JJ664. NCBI lineage: Bacteria > Bacillati > Bacillota > Bacilli > Caryophanales > Bacillaceae > Bacillus > Bacillus sp. JJ664. Next base: position 27,695 of record NZ_JBALMS010000048.1, read on the forward strand.
ATTTTGATAATGAGGAGAGGTTAAAAACTACTATTTTAGGTTCAGATACGGCGACAACATTATTTGGACTGTCAAATCCGATTGGAGAGTCAGTACAAATAAATGGAACTTCATATAAAGTAGTTGGCGTTCTTGAATCAAGCGGTAGCTCATTAGGACAAAGTGGTGATAATATTGTGTTACTTCCAATTAAAGTAGCACAGAGATTACTTCAAAATACAACAATCACTTCAATTTATGTTCAAGCTCAAAATGAAAATGTGGTAAACTTTTCAAAAGTTAGTATAGAAAGCGCTCTATCAGTGTTATTTGGTGGTAGCCAAGATAATTTTAGTGTTACAAATCAACAAGATGTCATTGACACTGTTAGCACGGTATCAAATACAATGTCAATTATGTTAGGTGGAATTGCATGTATTTCATTGATTGTTGGTGGGATTGGTATTATGAACATTATGTTAGTTTCAGTTTCAGAGAGAACAAAAGAAATAGGAATTAGAAAAGCAATTGGTGCTCAAAAAATTGATATTTTGCTACAATTTTTAATTGAATCCATCGTATTAAGTTCGTTTGGTGGTATGATAGGAGTAGGTTTAGGTGTAAGCCTGGCGAAGATCTATTCATTGATTTCAGGAACAGCCATTTCTTTCTCAGTTCCTGTCATCGTTTTATCATTTACGTTCTCTTTATTGGTTGGGGTGATTTTCGGTGTATTCCCAGCATATAAAGCTTCTAATATGAGACCGATTCAAGCATTACGATTTGAGTAAATAATGAAATGAAGCGTAACCATTTGGAGCGCTTCTTTTTTAGCATTATGGAGGAAGAGAAATGAAGATATTGGTCGTCGAAGATCATGAGGAAGTTTTAACATCCATTGTCGAGTTATTATCGACTGATTTTTCAGTTGATTCGGCTTTAGATGGTGACGAAGGATTATTTTTAGCAATGCAAAATATATATGATGTGATTGTATTAGATGTGATGTTACCAAATAAAAATGGATTTGAGATTGTAAAGGATTTGCGAGAAGAAGGTATACATACACCGATTTTATTTTTGACTGCTAAGGATGCTCTTGAGGATCGTGTAGAAGGCTTGAATTTAGGTGCAGATGATTATTTAGTTAAGCCATTTCAAGGACCAGAATTACTTGCTCGCATTTACGCTCTATTAAGAAGAAGCGGAAAATTATCAATTGATAGTTCATTAAAATATGAAGGTATTGTATTAAAAGGGAAGGAACATCCAGTTGAAGTAAATGGAGAAACGATTCACTTAACAATTAAGCAATTTGAAATATTAGAGTACTTAGTTCAAAATCAAGGTAAGATTTTAATGAAGGAGCAAATTTTTGATAGAGTTTGGGGATTTGACTCTGATACAACCGTCGCAATCGTTGAAGTATACGTACATCAGCTTCGTAAAAAGTTAGAGCCATTCAATTATGGTACTGCCATAAAAACAGTAAGAGGTATTGGATATATTATGAAAGAAGATTAGGTGAATTATGTTTAAGAAAACAAAAATTCGGTTAACAATCATAAATTCAGTTGTATTTAGCCTATTGATTGGAATACTGTCCGTCATTATCTTTACATATACAAATACACGTTTATACAAGGATGTTGACCAATCTTTATTATGGACAATCGAGCGGATTCAAAAAAGTGATAATCCTGCTGGGTTGCAAATTGCGAATCGAGACCCTAGGTTATTAATGATCATGTGGGATGAGAAAAAACAGCGCACTAATCCGTTGCCAGGTGCAAATGCAATTTTTTTAGAAGAGGAACTGAAATATCCTAAAAAAATCAATGAGCTATATGATGATAAAGTAGGAAACATGAACTACCGAACGATTTCTATTCAAGGTGATACTAGGCACGGAAAAGTAACACTTCAGCTTCTACGAAATATAGATTCTGAAAAAGAGCTATTAGACACCTTGTTAATTATCTTAATTGTTGGATGGGTCATTGGTAGTATTTTGTCTGTGATCGCAGGAAACATTTTAGCCGAACGTGCACTAATTCCCATTAAAAACGCATGGCAAAAACAACAAGAATTTGTTTCAGATGCATCCCATGAAATAAGAACACCACTAACGGTTATTCAATCTAGACTAGAGCTAATATTAAGAAGCCCTAATGCTACAATAGAAGAAAAAGCACAAGACTTCTCGATACTATTAAAAGAAAATAGAAGACTATCTAAACTTGTAGCAAGCCTGTTAACTTTAGCTAGATCAGATTCAGGTCAAATTCAGTTGAATAGAAAAATGTTTTCCCTGAATGAACTATTAGAGGAAGTTATTTCTCACTTCTCTGAAATTGTCTCATTTCAAAATAAAGAAATTTCATTATTAATCAGTAATACCCATTTTTATTATGGTGACCAAGAACGAATACATCAGTTACTTGTCATTCTAATAGATAATGCTTTAAAGTTTACAAAAGAAAATGATTCGATTCAAATTAGCTGCGAACAAATAAAGAACCATATTGTTTTAAAAGTTCAAGATAGTGGAGTTGGAATCAAAGAAGAAAACAAACCAAGGATATTTGACCGATTTTTCCAAGAAGATGAATCACGGACGTCTAAATCCGGTATTGGTTTAGGATTGTCTATAGCTAAGTGGATTGTAGAGGAACATAATGGAAAGATTCGGGTGCACAGTAAAAAGGATGAAGGCACAACCTTTGAAATTAGCTTACCGATTTATTCATCTAAATAATGTAATATAGCGTTATTTCTTAGGAAATATTGTAGAAAAAGAAGGAAATCGTCATAAAAGAATGTCAAATTCACCTAAAAAAGTACACTTGTAGTGTGCTTTTTTGTTTAAGCTGGCAAGTTAAAATTATATTGTATTTTTAACAAAATGTTATGTATTCATGTGATTGTCCAAGGAAAACATAGTCTACAAAATAATAATATATTGTAAACGTATTCATTAATGAATAAGATAGAAATATAAGGTGGGAGAAAAAATGAAATTCGATAAATGGATTTTAAGTTTTACGATATTGCTAATATTGTTTATCTATGTTCTTCTAAGATATGAAGCTAGCTCTAATCAAATTGAGCGTGCAATAGAGTCTTTGTCTATAAGTGAAGATAAGAAGGTTGGAAAAAAGCATTTTATATTAATTGGTCAAGAATATGACAATCCATATTGGAAAAGTGTTAATAAAGGTGCAAAAGATAGTGCGAAAAAATACGATATTAATATAGAATATGTTGCTCCACTTCGAACGAGTGTAGATGAGCAATTAAAACTTTTAGAAAAAGCGGTTGCTTCGAAGGTTGATGGAATCATTGTGCAAAGTATAGATAATCAAAAGTTTACACCTATTATTAATCAAGCAATTTCGAAAAATATCCCTGTCATTACGATTGATACGGATGCACCAGATAGTTTAAGAAAATCATATATTGGTACTGATAATTATAAAGCAGGCATTCAATTAGGACAAACAGTTGCTCAAATGACGAATGGGAAAGGCAATATTGGCATTATTATAGGTAGTGAAACCTCTGAAAGCCAAAAAATGAGGTTGAATGGCTTATTAAATGTGATCAATCAATATCCGAATCTGCATGTGGTCGATAGGTCTAGTTCGAATATTTCGAAAATACAGGCATCGCTTCAAGCTGAGCGCATGCTACGTAAATATGACAATATCAATATAATGGTTGGAATTAGTGCCTTAGATGCAATTGGAATTTCAAATGCAACAAACAATGTATTTGACCGTGAAATCCAAATTTATGGATTTGATGGTTTAGAGGAAACAATGAAAGGGATTATTGATCATAAAATTAAAGCTACAATTGTCCAAAAGCCATATGATATGGGATATAAAGGTGTGGAATTGCTCTATAAAGCAATACATGGAGAGCAAATTGTTAAAATTAATCATACGCCAACCGAGGTCATTACTAGTGATAATGTCCTTCAGGAGGTAAGGCATTGAAAATACGTACTAAGCTATTTATATTTATACCAATCATTGTTTTGCTATTAAATCTTGTTTCATTTTTTATTTTTGAAAGCGGAAAAAAAGTGCAAGAAAGCTATAATCTGATGATTGATAAAATTTATATTTATAAACAAATCTCAAATGAGACAGATAAGAATTTACGATTCTTAAGTAGCTACATCATTTATCAGGATTCAAAAAACTATAAATTATTAATCAACCATAAGGAAAAATTGAAACATTTAAAAAACCAATTAATGAAACAAAGTGTTAAAAAAAATAATGAACTGATTATAGAAAACTATTACTATACTCTAAATTCATTTTTGGAAGAAGAAGACAGCATTACAAATAGTCTCATTCAAAAAAATTATTCGAATTATGTTGAACAGTATAAGGAAGTAGAAAAGATTGCTTCATTTATCAAAGAGGATAGTCAAAATCTAGTTGATATTGAATTAAATACATATTATCCAATTTATAATAATGTCGTTAAATATACGAATTCTATGAATAAACTTGGCGTTATGTTATTTATTATTACAACAATTATGAGTATCGTTTTTGCGATCTGGTTGTCTAGAAGTATCATTCTGCCAATCAATAAGCTCATTTATATGGCGAAACAAATTGGTAAAGGGAATTTTGAGGTCGGTCCATTTACTACGTCATCGAAGGATGAAGTTGGAATTCTAGGTGAGATATTTAATGAAATGATGCATAATTTAAAAATTCTAATGTCAAAAAATTTAGAAATAGTTGAAAAAGACCGTCTAGTTAAGGAACTTGAGTTAAAAGCTCTTCAAAGTCAAATTAATCCTCATTTTTTATTTAATACTTTAAATGTTATTTCAAAATTGGCTTATATAGAAGGAGCAGAACAAACGAGTGATTTAACAATTTCTACTTCTAATTTATTGAGATATAATCTTCGGAAACTTGACGAGGCCGTAACGATTTCAGATGAAATTTTAAATGCTAAAGAATATTTCTCAATTCAAAAAGCTAGATTTCGGGATCGAGTAAGTTTTGAGATTCATGTTGATGATGAATGTTTAGAACAATTAATTCCATGTTTATCAATCCAACCATTACTTGAAAATGCTTTTATTCACGGAATCGAGCACATGGAAAAAGGTGCTGTCATTGGTTTAGAAATAAAAAAATCTGCTGATGTGATCATCATAACCGTTTACGATAACGGAAGAGGAATGACCGAGGAAGTTAAATACAGTTTGTTAAATACAACAAATACATTACATGAAAAAAGAAAATCAACTGGCCTAGGTACAATCAATGTATTTAAACGCTTAGAATTATATTATGGAAAAGAAGATATAGTGAAAATAGAGAGCAAAATTAATGAAGGAACTAAAATTATATTAACGATACCATGCAGTTTGTAACGAAAGGAGGAAGCATAATGTACCGATTGTTAATCGCAGATGATGAACCTTTAGAAAGAGAAGGGTTAGAGCTTACGATTAAAAAGGGATTACCTGAATTATTTAAAATTGATCACGCTGAAAATGGACGAGTTGCAATAGAGTGTACTGAAAAAAACCACTATGATATTATCTTTATGGATATAAAAATGCCCGGTATTCAAGGACTAGAAGCAGTGGAAGTAATTAGAAAAAAATTACCTTTAGCTAAAATAATTATTGTATCTGCATATGATTATTTTTCATATGCTAAGGCTGCAATTTCATTGGGAGTAAAGGATTATATTTTAAAGCCTGCAAAGAGAGATCATATTATCTCCTTATTAAAGGGATTAATTGCAGAAATTGAACATGATCATCAAAAAAGAGTCGAGGAATTACATCATATTGAAATGCTCTCGCACTTTAGACCATTAACAGAAAATGAATTGTCTTTAATGATTATGTTAAATACGATTCAGGATATTAGCCCCGATGAAATGACTAATTTACTAGACTTCAAAGTAGAGTACGGCTTTAGTAAAGTTGTATGTATCGATTCTCATGACCTTTTACAAGATTTAGATTTAAAAAGAATATATGAATGTGTCAAGCACTATATGAAGTCGGATAATAACTGTATCGTTAGCCCAATAGTTGAAGGGAAAATTGCTATTTTTGAGTCAATTGAATTAAATAGATTGCACCTAATTCAAGAAATCGAAATAAAAAATGGTGCAAAAAAATTAAAAGAATATGTTCAAAAACAAACAGGCTACTCTATCCGATGTGAAGTTGGATCCATCCAAAAAGGGATTGAAGGTTGGAGAAAATCGTATTTTGAAGCAATGTATTTATTTAATGCAGGTTTAAACGAGGTTTCAGAAACCAAACTTTCATCAAAATTTGTAAAGATTACAAATGATGAATTACTAGCAATCAGTAGCGCCGTTAACATGCTTGACTTGGACTTATCACTTGAACAATTTAGTCGAATTTATGACCGATTAACACTGGAACTAAACTTAGATATAAAGCAATTGAAAGCAGAATTGATTATTTTATTTAATCACTTGGAACAGCTCCTTCAACAGCAAAACTATCAAGTAAATACATTTGAATTTCCAGATATTGACGAAGTAGGCCTAATAAAAAAAGTATCTGAACAGCAAATGATTAAGTTCATCCAAATCATGAGTAAAGAAAAAGAAACAAGGATTAACCATTTTGTCGAACTTGCAAAGGCTTATATTTACGAGAATTATCGTGAAGACATCTCGCTCGTACAAATCGCAAACCATGTAAACCTAAATTCGTTCTACTTTAGCAAAATGTTTAAAAAGAAAACCGGTGAAACATTTAGTGATTTTGTGATGAAGGTACGAATTGAACAAGCGAAGAAGCTAATGCAAGATGACCGATTGAACTTAAAAGAAATTAGTTATGAAGTTGGATATAAGGATCCGAATTATTTTAGTCGGGTGTTTAAGAAGTATGCGAATGAGTCCCCGAAGCAGTATCGGAATAAGTTGATTAATAGGTAAATAGATTTTAGGCGACTCAAGTTTTGGGTCGTTTTTTTTGTTGTGAAGTAGTGATGGTAGCACGTATAAATTATCGTTGGATTAATAGAAAAAGAATATAGTAAAACTCAAGTAAATCTGAAACAATATTTGGACTAAGCGTTTTTTAAGGATTAAATCTAACTAGCTTTCCTATAATATGTGAAGTCTATCACTTAAACTAAATGGCAGTATAGTTTAAGTGAAAAGATTCACATATAGGGGCGTGGTTTTATGATTAATGGGGACTTTTTCGAGCAACATTGTATTTTCTATTTTGATAATACTTTTGTATTATAGAAGCGTTTATATCAGGACTCTTAGCATTACCATGATAGTGGTGAAAAATGTAAACTAAGAGATCCTGCTTTTCCATGATTTTTTGGGAAAAGTTGCAGAAGTTACTTACAACTTTTTTATAGCAGGAATATAGTATTAGAAGATTCCTCTGATTTTAAGTGTGTAGAGAAAATATTAACGCTTCTTACACAAAAATAACGGTTCTTAAATAAAAATAACATTCCAAAACCGAAGGTTTCCTGATCCGATTCAGCAGACCTTCGGTCTTTGTTTGCCTGAAAAAGAGGGGGAGAAAGGCGAGAAAAGTAGGTGGAAAAGCATGAGAAAGCAAGCAACGAAAGGGATTTACAAAGAAAAAGGAGAAAGAAAAAGCTGGAGCAAAAGTGGGAAAGAAAGCAGGAAAAACGATTTCTTATCCCTTAAATCTACTACCGTTATTATTCTTTCTGATTCAGTGAAAAATCGTTACACAAATGATGAAAAAGCGTGAAAAAAGCGGGAACGTTATTATTCTATAAGGAAAAATGGGAAAGGGTGAGGAAAGGGCGTGAGCCTTAGAGGGAGAAGAGATTGAGGAAGAAAGGGGGGAGTGGAGCGGGGGAACGGTATTATTTTATGGGGACATAGTAGATGAACATGAAGAATATCAACCAGGTACGCTGACTGTGAATGTCAAAAATGTAAATGCGGTAATGGATGGTAAACCATTAAATGTGTATATTAGAAAGGGTTTAGAAGCCGAAGGTTTTAAAGATGTTTGGTTGAGTTACGGAAATGTTCAATGGATGACGATACACTAAGAAAGACATTTGGTGTCTCCAAGCAATTAACGCATCATTGTATAAAAGATTGAGGAAAAGCAAGAGAGTAAAGGTCGAATAGTGTACCGTAGGTACGCCATTCGATCTTTTTTTGTGAATTGAAAGGGGAAAGCGTGCGAAAAAAATAAGAGCATCTGATATCGATGCCCATTTATTTTTTTACCGTAATGAAACAAACACTATTGTAATTGTGGTTTTGTAACTTTTAATGTGTTTTTAGTTGTTTTACTGTGATACATTTTCTCATCTGCTGTCTTAATTAGCTCGAACAAATCCTTACTATGAATTGGAAAGATAGCCGACCCAATGGAAGCCTGAATAGGTATTTTTACTTGATTAGAAAGGTATCTCAAGTTCTCTTCGAGTCTTTGAAGAACAATTTGCAAACCTACTTCTTCATTGTAATGACCAATCACTAAGAATTCATCACCACCCCAACGAGCAACAATATCACTTTTTCTTGTCGATGCAACGAGTGTTTCAGCAATCTTAGATAAAACCATATCACCATTATGATGACCGTATGTATCATTAATGGTTTTAAAATTATCACAATCTATTACTAAAATAAAAAGTTTACTATTAACCCTCTCTGCTAAGGCTGTAATCTTTTCATATGTATTCATAACAAATCTTCGATTGTAAATACCCGTAAGTTCATCTTTCTCGGAATAAAATCTAACTTTATCATACTGCGTACCAGCCCAATATCCGAACATTATTAAGAATGGATATGAATATAAATCAAGTGGCTCAACGGATTTATCACGTAAATAATAGTAGAAGATGTAAACTGAGTGTAATAAAAACAAGCCTAAACTTCCAAAAATTCTGCCAGTATAATTCATGTTATTCCATCCTTTTGATAGTCTGAAAGACCTAATACTTGCTCGGATTCATTATACCATATATTTCTATATTTAAAATGTGAATTTTTAGAAAAATGAGGATTCGACATGGGTTCAATAATCAGTGTTTTATCGAAAAAAATGCTAAATCACAACTGCAAATTTCTATGATATTTTTTAGGGAAATCTGAATAGAGATATAAGAATACGAGAAGTAGAATTTAGGAATTACCTAATTGTCCCAATGGAAAATTACCGACTCCCCCAAAAAATATCGACTCTTAAATAAAAATAGCATTCCAAAACCGAAGTTTTCCTGATCCAATTCAGCAGACCTTCGGTCTTTTTTTGCTTGAAAAAGAGATGGTGAAAAAAGTCGAGAAAAGCATGAGGAGGAGCATGAAGAAAAGCGAGAGAAAGCAAGTAGCAACAAGGGATTGGGAAAAGAGAAGAAAAAATAGGAGCAAAAGTGAGGGAGAAAGCGGGTAAAGCTGATCCTTAATCCTTAACTCTACTCCTCATTATTTTTTTATCAAAATCTATGCACAGCTTATACACAAATGAGGAAAAAGCATGAAAAAAGTAGGAATGTTATTATTCTTTAAGGAAAAATGGGAAAGGGCGTGAGCCTTAGAGGGAGTAGAGATTGAGGGGGAAAAGGGGGAGGAGCAGGGAATGGTATTAAAATTTGAGGACAACTAGATGAGTGGACCAACAGTGGGTATATTATTAAACGAGAAGTTATCAAACAATGAATTAATGATACTTTATCAAACAATTAAAAGTAAATGCTCAGAATTCGACGAGATTGATTTAAGTTGTAAAGAATATAATTTTCGAATTGATCAAACAAAATTTAATGAAGTTAATTATTATAATCAAGTAGGACTCCCATTTGGAATAGAAATAAACGATTCCCTCGAAGATTTAGACTTAGAATAGCAATTATTCTGGAAGAAAAGTTTAATGGAATAATTGATATGGGAGGGGAACTTCCAATATCCTTAAAAGATGTAGAAGTTGGTACATTATGGAGAGTACGTTATGATTTGGGTAGAGGTAAATTAAGATTTAATGACTTCGTAGACCTTAAATTTTTAAAAAATTGGATACAAAGTTCTGATTTTCGTATGATTACGTGAATATTATATATAGTTTTGTTGTTCAACTAACTGGCGCCAGATAAGCTCATATTTGTTGGATGGTTAGAATTAGAAAAAAGGTTACCCAAAGATTCAAGCATAATGAAAGAGTGCATACTCGATTGTAATCGTGAATATCCAGCTCGTAAATGTGAAGTCTTATGCAACTAACTGGCGCGTTAGTTGATTAATAAGGCAGCCCATGGCTGCTTTTTTAATTTTAGTATTTTGAAATGATAGTTGAAAAAGGGTTAGAAATAAATAGTATAATTTGCTTTGGTTATTGTAGGTCATTATTGTTAAAATTGAGAAAAATACTAAGTTTATTAAAGGGTGTTTGGTTTGATAAAAAAGAAAAAATACAGAATAATAATCACAATAATTTATTTATGCTCCTTTTTAGTCATATTTCCTGTAAGTATTCCGTTGTATGTATTTCTAACATTTCTTACAGACGACCCAAATGCTTCAGTGGATTTTATATTTATTCTTTATTCTATATTCATTAGTATTTTAGGTTCATATTTTTTAAATCTTATTTTTAGACCATTATTATGTGATAAGAATAAGAACGACAAAATAACTTGGTCAATATTTGTAGCACATTTATTCTTAATACCATTGAGTGTCGGTCCTCTTGGAATTTTATTTTTCTGATAAAATGTGGATTATTTAAATTCATACAAACTTTTATTATTTAACTAACGAGAGCGTTAGTTCAATTGTAATTGACTGTTTCGACAGTCTTTTTTTTGTGCTAACTGCCGGTTTAGTTAAATTTTAAAAATTCAATAAATAATATGATATTTATGGTAAAGTTACCTTAATAGTTATAAAGGAGATTACAATGGGTGATTACATACAATATATTAGAAGTTTTGTAGGGAAAAATAAAATAATAATGGTTGCTTCTGGAGTATTTATTATTGATTCAGAAGAACGTGTTCTATTACAACTACGCTCTGATATTAATAAATGGGGATATCCAGGAGGATTCATGGAGCTTGGGGAAAAAGTCGTTGATACAGTAAGAAGAGAAGCATTTGAAGAAACTGGATTAAAATTAGGTAATTTGGAGTTATTGGGTATTTATTCAGGTACTGAACATGAGTGTACATTTCCGAATGGAGATCAAGCTGCAGTATTGAAAATAACTTTTATTTGCAGAGATTATGATGGTGCAATAGATCTTAGTAATGAAGAATCATTAAGTTTAAAATTTTTCCCACTCAGCTCATTACCTGACATCTGGGAAAATCAGAAACCAGAATTTGAAGATTTATTAACAAAACATAACAATAATCCATTTATTAGATAATTATTTAACTAACTGGCGCGTTAGCTTAATAAGAAGTATAAACTTTTTTCTGTGCTTGGAGAGTGAATATGAAAATAAAATGTCTAATGAACAAAGGAAGCTCTGGATTAACCCTTGATAAATATTATCTTGTATTTGGTGGAGAGTATTTATTAGGTGATTCAAAAGAATATATTATTTTTAAAATACAAAATGATTATGGTTCAGTAATTCCTTATCGTGCGGATTTATTTCAAGTAGTTACAAATAACGAGATGAACTACATACACAAAAATGTTGATGGTAAAATTTATGCATTTGATCATCAAAATATTGCTT
>NZ_JBALMS010000049.1:0-8800 GCF_036962205.1 Bacillus sp. JJ664
GTTAAACAAGTTCTCCTATTCACTGATTTAGGTATTGATGATGCATTTACAATGTTATATATCCTTTTTAGAAAAGATATAGAACTAGTAGGGATTGTGGCCGATTATGGTAATGTAACTAGAGATAAGGCTGTATGGAACATCAATTATTTAAAATATATTACTGGTAGACAAGAGATTCCTGTATTTCTTGGTGCATCAATCCCATTAACAGGAATTGGTGTGGAAACTTTTCCTGAGGTACATGGGGAAGCAGGTTTAGGGCCAATTATTCCTCCAAAAATTAATTATCCTGTCTATCCTATTAGTGAAATGTATCATATGAAAAATATTGATTTACAAAACTTAACGATTATTAATCTAGGTAGACTGTCTTCTTTGGCAACAGCATTCGTATTAAATTTAGAAATAATGGAAAATGTGAAGGAATACATTTGCATGGGTGGTGCTTTTTTTTACCCTGGAAATGTGACTGCAGTAGCTGAAGCAAATTTTCATTTGGATCCTTATGCAGCTAATTTAATTGTACAATACGCAAAAAATTTAACGATTATTCCATTAAATGTAACTCAACATGCGATTGTTACGCCAGAAATGGTAAATCAAATTAATGATTTTCATCAAATGACTCAGGATCCGGCAGGGTTGATTATTAAACCAATGTTAGATTATTACTATAATTTCTATTCAAAATCGAATCCTGGTATTGAAGGAAGTCCTATACATGACTTTTTAACGGTTTGGTATTTATTGCATCCAAATGCCGTAGGTCTGTCAAAAGTACCAATAAAAGTAATTCCCGACCAAGGTGAAGGCTTTGGCCAAAGTATTGCAGATTTGAGAGCTACACCAGACCCGAAATATAAAACACATAGTGTCGCTTTTCAGTTTGATTATGAATTATTTAAAAATGATATAATGAATACATTCTTAACGAATCGTTTTCTTCCTAGTAAATAATGTTGTTGAAGAATAAAAGAAAAGCAATTTATCTCCTAAATTCACAATGAATCTTTCTACTATTAGAGGTGTAAAATGAACAAAAATGAGTATCAATGGGTTAAACAGAATCGCAAAATACTGCTAGATTTTTGCAGTAAAATTGATGAAAAAGATCTTAATCGAAGAATTGATGGGTTTGGTTTTCAAAGTATAAAAGAAACGTTGATTCACGTGGCAGATTGTTATCATGCATGGATTGGTTCTTTTATTCTACAGAAAACTACGAAACCAATTACGCCAAAGGAATTTGTCATTCATGTTAGTTTAAATGATATTAAGTTACGTTTTGAACAAGCAGATGAAATTTTAAATGAGTTTTTTGAATCATCCTCTGAACAAATGGATGTGCCCATTCAACAGTCAATTCCTTGGCGAGCTACTACTGAAGTCATTTCGATGACGCCTCGAAAATTACTGATGCATACAATCACACATGAGTATCATCATAAAGGACAAATTGTATCCATGGCACGTACAATGGGTTATCAACCGCCTAACACAGATATTTTAGGAACGGATGATTAATCTAAATGAATGGAACTAAATAGTCTCATATTAGGTTCTATGAGAACTATAATGTAATAGCTTAGAAGCATGATTCCTAATCAAAGGGAAGTTGTGCTTTTTTATTTTTTAATTAGTTGGGCGACTGTCTCCATTTATTATCTTGTAAAAATAAGATTTGCTAATCATAGCGGATTCATATACTTCTTTACTAGGAAGGTTAAATTTATAGCAAATATTATTAATATAATAACCTAGTAATCCTCGATCCTTCTTTCAAAGGTAGGAAAACCATTTCATGGTTTTAAAGAAAGTATTAATAATAATTTTAGTGAGAAATTTCAACTGGGTAAAGGGTATTATTATGATACCCTTTAGATAAAATCTAAGTAGTTGTTGACGTTTCAACTAAGTCTTCATTGTTACATCCAAATCATTGCAAATGTCATTTTAATGCACGATATGGTATCATATTTTGGGTGATAAAATGATTATTAAAGAACTATTTTCAAACCTTGCAATATTAACTTCATTACTTTTTATGTATAGTCAATTAACTAAAAATAGTCCATTGAATCGCAAATCTTCTTTTATAAGAAAGATAACCATGGGAATTTTAGGAGGTCTACTAGGAAACATGCTTATGCAATATAGTATGCATGTTGGTGATACACTGGTTGATCTGCGACATATTCCCATTATCCTTTTAGCTTTTTACAGTGGACCGATTCCAGCCTTTGTATCCATGATTTTAATAATAGTGGGACGTTTTCTAATCGGAGTTAATTTGTCGTCCTTTTTTAATATTCCATTGATGCTATTAGTGACAACTGGCGTGCTCTATTTTTCAAGAATGAAATTATCTGGCAAAAAGAGAGTTGTTCTATCTTTAACCTGGAACAATTTAGTTTTTACAGTCATCGCAAGCTATCTTATTAAAAGCTTTCATATACTTATTTTATTAATACCAGCTTATTGGTTGGTTTCTTATATTGGGGGATTTATCGCATTTTATATAATAAATTATATAAGGTCGATCCAATCCTTATTTAGTAAATATAAGAATGAATCTACAATTGATGGATTAACTGGTTTGAATAATTATCGTAAATTTGATGAAATCTTTAACACATTAATAAAGACAATTGACCAAAAACAAGAAAAGCTCGCATTACTGTATATTGATATTGATTTTTTCAAGAAAATTAATGATAGGTATGGACATGTAAATGGGGATGAAGTTTTAAAAGAACTTGGTGAGATATTACAAAAATGTGCGAGATCTTTTGATATTATCAGCAGAAATGGTGGGGAAGAATTTACTGTTTTATTAATGGATAGTTCATTAGATAAAGCCAAAGAAATATCAGAGAAGATAAGAAAAACTGTTGAGGAATATCCTTTTCACATTTCTGAAAAAAAAATATTCATTACTGTTTCAATTGGCATCGCTAGTTATAATGAAACAACTATGGACTTGAATAATCTCATTGATGATGCTGATAAAGCTCTATACATAGCTAAAAAGACCGGTAGAAATAAAGTATGTATATCCAATAATGAGTTAATACTTAATTCTTTTGTAAACTAAATAGAACACACAATATAATACTCAATATATAAAAATCTCCTTATAGACGTAAAGGGGATTTTTGTTTTATATTTCATTAAAAACAGTTAATATAGCTTATTTCTTTCAGTCTATACTTCAACCGTATTAATACATATAAACAGGATTACGCTTTATTTTACTGGCCAAACAAATCGATATATAACTTTGTATAACTACACAAATTCTGGTATTACTGAGATTTTAACGTCTATAAAGGATGTTTATATCAAGTACTTAGAAGTAGGTTTTATTCCTAATGAAGAATTAGAAAGGTTAAATAAGAAGATTAGTGCATTTAAAGATTTCTACGAGAGTATTCCACGAAAAGTAAGACCTGAATAAGTTTGTGGTAAATTTGTACATTCATTTTATATGGGCTATAATACCTTAAACCATTTTCTTTACTTGATATACCCTTAGTGAACACCCTTATTCGAAATTATGAATAAGGGTTTTTTATTTCGAAAAAAGAGAAGAACCCATAAATAAACTTACAAGATTCTTTAAAGAGGCTCCTTTTTTTCGTACACTTAGTTCTTTCCATAATATCAACTCTTATTATTCTATTGGCAATGTAAATCTTAAAAAATGGAATACTCTCTGCATGCCATACATATATTGAATCTTGTGGGTTTTCTTTGTGCCAATACGTGTTTCGGTTGTTTACTGACATAGACTCTGAGTAATCGAAACAAAAACGATTGATGAAGCAAAGAACTTCAACTGTGGCTTACGTAAGCAATAAAAACTTTCTCATGATTCATTAGGCTAATAGAAAAATGAGGATCATATAAGCTTTCTAAAATGCAGTTCCTACATACTTAAATAAAAAAAGACAAATCTTTTAAAAAAAGATCTGTCTTTGCTATTTATATAATTATGCTTTTTGAACGTTAGTCGCTTGAGGTCCACGTTGACCTGACTCTACATTAAATGTAACTGCTTGGCCTTCATCTAACGATTTAAATCCGTCAGTTTGAATAGCTGAGAAATGTACGAATACATCATCACCATTTTCGCGCTCGATAAATCCAAAACCTTTTTCTGCATTAAACCATTTTACTTTACCATGTTCCATATTTGTTGCCTCCTAGCGTGTGTTACACACAATATAATACTTAATTCTAACAGTAATTGTAAATATAATCAAATTACATAAAATTAAATGATTTAAAAATAGTATTGACCCCAAATACTTTAACCTCTTTTTATATTTTTCTTAATATTCATATAGTAATGACGATATAATAATTGGGTTATTATGGAATTAGAACGGAGGAGATTGAATGAAAAAGTTTACTAGTCTAGTATTATCAATGTTGGTAGTTTTATTCTTTGTTCAAGGTTATACAAACAGCGCATCCGCTGCAACTTTAAATTCATCTATCAAACTAACACAATCAAAATTAAGCATCTATGTAGGTCAGAGTAAACAACTAACATATAAGGCACAAAACATTAAGAAAAATCCTATAGTATGGTCAACAAGTAATAGTGGAGTAGTGTCGGTGAAAAATGGGAAAGTAACAGCATTAAAGCCAGGTAAAGCTAACATTACTGTTTCTGTTCCAAAACTGAAAATCAAAAGTGTAGCAACAGTTTCAGTATCTAAAAAGAAACTATCTGCTAAAGAAGCATTTGATAAAGTAAATAAAAGCGTTGTATACATAGAATCATATAACCAAAATAATCAATTGGTTGGAACTGGTAGTGGGTTCATTGTTTCAAAAGACGGAAAAATCGTTACTAACCATCACGTGGTTTCAGATGTATCTTTAGTATCAAGAGTTAAAATTAAACTCTCAAATGGCATAACTTACGAGACTAGTAGGGTTAAAGGGTATAACGCGGATAAAGATATTGTTATTCTGAAGATTGATGGTCCTACAAATTTACCTGTTGTAACACTTGCTGATTCAAGTAAAGTTCAAACAGGTGAAAAAGTATATGCCCTTGGTTCACCTAGAGGAGTTCAAAATACGATTACAGAAGGTATTGTTAGCAATAGAAATGTAGTAATTGGAAAGAATCAATTTATCCAAACAAGTGCGCCAATTACACCAGGTAATTCAGGAGGAGTACTCGTGAATATATATGGTGAAGTAATTGGAGTAAATGATCTTACCCGTATAGATGCACAAAATATGAATTACGCTATACCAATTAATGTATATAAGCAAATTCCAGCAAACTCTAACTATGATTTAATTGAAATAAATAGAGCATATTATGTTCCAGCACATGGTAAGGGTTCTGTTGAAGAAGAAGAAAGTAATAATACGATTGATGATGCAGATTATATCCCTTACTCAGATGCAATGTTATATGGAACGTTTTCAAATAATCAAGATATGGATTTCTATTACTTTTTAATTACAGATAATGAAACTGTATCTATTATTGCTTCAACGACAGATGCTAAATATAGTGAAGACCTAACGTTTGCTTTATATGACGTTGATGGTGAATTTATTGATGTCTGTACTGCAGAATGGGATCCAGAGCGCCAAAGGTACTATTGTTATTTATCAAACGATTTAACTCCAGGCTTTTATCACATTGGTGTCTATGTAGATCCTCAGGCTAAGTACAATAACGCTGGTCAAGAATATTCGGTTTCAGTTTGGATTGGACAACAATAATTATTAGTTTGTAATAAAGGGCTTCCAAAATCGGAGGCCCTTAAATATTTACCTATATAGTAAAAATAGTAAAAAGGGATTCTATATTGAACCCCTTTTTACTATTTTTCTTTTTTAATAATTTGTCCGGATTAATAATAAGAAAGTGTAATGCATTGCTTTCATATTAAAAGTTGTGACTATGTACGCGATGATTACATAATTCGCAGTGAGTTTCAAAATGTTCATCACCTTTTGGTAAATACGATTCAAAATCCCATTCTGTTCTAGCTTTATCGAAGTCTTTCTTAGCAACCAAGTTTTGAATTGCTCTTACGCTTAGGATAGAGTAGGGGGAGTCACCTATTTTATTGCCTGTTATAAACAATGCCTTTTCGTCAGAAGGTAATTTATATCGTTCTTTACGTATGTTTATGTATTGTTTTAGATCATCTAGCAAACTTTGGGTAATGGTTTGTAGAATGGTTCTTTTTAGAAGGTAACGATAATATAACGCCTTCAAATAAACTACCTAGTATTTCAATCATCTCTCTTGTCATCGTATTATCGGTTCAAATGGTAAATTAACTGGATATGCTGGTGGATTATGGAGAAAAGAGTGGCTGTTGAGCAGGGAGAAGAATTTGTGATAAAAAAAGCCGGTAACGCTGTATTATAAATACATCGTTACCGGCTTTTTGGATGAATTAATCTTTTTTATTTAGTTCAGGATCATCATCGTTTATGTTAATCTCAATGTTTGTTTCAATCTCGTCATCTATTATTTTATCAGCAAATTTAGCCTTTTTTCTTAAACGTATAATCCTTGTAATATTAACAACGACCACTTTACAGATGGCATATGTTGGCACAGCAAGAATCATACCCATTACACCAGCAAAATTGCCTGCAAATAATAATAAAAGAATGATTGTAAGTGGATGGATATTTAGTTTTTTACCCATGATATAAGGCGAGATTAAGTTTGAGTCAATTTGTTGAACGATTAAAATAATTAGTACAACAAGTAAAGCTAATTTTGGTGATATAAGGGCGGCAATAATTACAGCAGGAGCACCACCGATAAATGGTCCAAAATAAGGAATAATATTTGTGATTGCTGCGACTAAGCCTAAAATTAAAGCATTTTGTAAACCGATAATGCTATATCCGATAAATGTACCAATACCTACAAAGATACAAACTAGCGTTTGTCCCTGAATATAGGAAGCTAACGTTTCACTTGTTTCTTTCGCTATGTGTATTGCTTCATTTCGTAAACTTGGTGGTAAAAAGCGAGACATAGCTTTAGGGAACTTGTGGCCATCTTTAAACATGTAAAATAAAATGAATGGAACTGTTAAGATGATTAAAGTTACATTGCTTAATACACTAAAAATGGCTCCGATTCCACCTGTTATCCCACCAATAAAGACAACAGCATAATCTGCAACCTTTTGTTCTATATCTTTAATCTCAACGTAATTTTGACTTCCTAACCATTCTTCTAATAGTCCAAGTTGATTAGTTGTTTGATCCACAATTCTTGGCATTTTATTTACCAAATCTTTAAACTGTTCCATTAAAGTTGGGAATATATTAACAGTAGATATGACTGCGACTAAAATCAAAACAACATATAAAATGATAATACCAATCGATCGTGGAATTTTTTTTCGCTCTAAGAAATCTATAATTGGAGCGAATAAGAAGTAAAGAAAGACTGAAACAAGTATTGGCGCGAACAATGTACTAATTAAGATAGCGATTGGTTGGAATAAGAAAGTTATTTTCGTTCCAACAAATAATACTAAAAATAATAATAATAGTTCGATCGTCCAGAATAATAATTTTGAATTTCTAAACAATGTAAAGCCCTCCTTTTCTAAAATTTATATAAAGTGCAAATATATATAATATTTTAAATGTCCTATATAACTACCATATTATAACAAAAAGAGATGCTTGTAAAAGCACCTCTTACTCATTTGGTTCTGTGATTGTTTTCATTGTACCAGTTTTATATTTGTTATTGGTATAGAATCTGAATAAGTCACCGTACACAATGTTATCTGATAGCGTTAATTCTTTTTTCGCTTTGTCGATTAATTGTTTAGACTCTTGTTCATCAACTTCAACTTTTTCACCAGTAAATCGATCGTAGAAGGTAGTAGACCCAGCTACATAATAATATTTACTTGTTACGAAGCTACCGTCTCTGAAAACTGTAAATTCAGGATGATTTGGACTAAATAAGTCTTTTCCGAATTCAATATCAGTTTTAGTATCGACCCCTAGTAGATGTAGAATAGTAGGTTTAACATCGATTTGACCAGCAATTTTTGAAATTGTTTTACCAGTTTCTTGTTTTGGTAAATGAATAATTAATGGCGTACGTTGTAAGTCCATGTGATCATATGGAGTGATCTCTTCTTTACCAAGGAATTGAGCCATTGCTCTATTATGATTCTCTGAAATACCGTAATGATCACCATACATGACAATAATAGTATTATCGTATAGACCCGAAGATTTCAAACCATCAATAAAATGTTTAATTGATTCATCCATATAGCGAACCGTCGTTACGTAGCGATCTAATGTTTCGTCACCAGAGTTGAATTGATCAATATATTGATCTTCAGGATCTAGTGTAAACGGATAATGGTTAGACAATGTTAAAAAGCGAGAGTAAAACGGTTGTTTTAATTGATTTAATAAAGGTAATGATTGTTGGAAGAAATCCTCATCCTTCAATCCCCAGTTAACAGAATTTTCATCATTAATATCGTAATCTACTTCATTGAAATAGCGATCATAACCAAGAGTAGGGTACATTACATTTCGATTCCAGAAACTTTTATTATTTGCATGGAATACTGCTGAATAGTATCCTTTATCTTTTAATAATTCTGGAGTGCCCATAAACTCATTATTAGCATGAGTGAAGTATACAGCACCGCGATCTAAAGGATATAAAGAATTATCAATGATAAATTCAGCATCTGATGTTTTACCTTGACCTGTTTGGTGATAGAAGTGGTCAAAATAATAACTTTCT
>NZ_JBALMS010000049.1:8817-16564 GCF_036962205.1 Bacillus sp. JJ664
CCTTTGCACCGATTGTAAAGGTTTGCATTGATTCAAGTGAAATAACAATTACGTTTTTACCTTGATATTTTCCGAAAAGTTTGGCATTTGTTTTTACACCATTAGTATTTACATAGTTTTCGATCTCAGTTAATTTACTACTATCAGCAAAAGCCTTTTGTGTAGAGGTTTTTGTCTGAAGTGATAAGTCATAACCTTGATAAACATATAATCCAAGGTTTTTTACAAGCATTTCACGGTCAAAAGATCGTGTAAGTAATTCAGGTCGTTCCATTTCTGCTAAACCTAAGTTAACAACTGCAACAGCGACTGTGATTAAAAAGTAAGCTGATTTCATAAAAGCCGGAACGCGACCAGTATTTGAAAGTTTTGGATATTTTTTTAATAAGATATAAAGGATGACGATATCGGCAAACATAAAGAAAATTTTAAAACTCGCTAATTCCTTTACACTTGAACCTAAGTCTCCCATATTACTTGTTTGAAAAAGCACAGGCAATGTTACAAAATCATTAAAGAATCCATAGAACAGTACATTACCACATAAAATAGCAGTTAGTAGAAAATTAATGAAAAGCGCAATTGTATTACGTTTATTGCCTTTAAAGAATAGAGCAAATCCTACTAAAAATAGTGAGGATGCCAATGGACTAATAAATAATATTACATTTTGGAAAAAAGTATCAATTTTTAAATCAAATCCAATAAGAGTAACTAAATACGTTTTTAGCCAAACTACTAATGCAACTAGTAATACGAAACGTACACGTGAAAATGTTGCCTTTAATGAAGTAGGCATCTTATAATCCCCCTTAAATACAAAACAAACTAGCAGTAACACACTAGCTTTTATTCAAAATATGCTTCTCTCTAAGTCGTCAAAATTTATCGTACTCTCTTTAAAATCAAAAATCAATAGGTAAGCACGTTTTTGCATTGTAAATCCGTTCGACAAAGTATTTAAATATTCCCAAAAAATGAAAGAAATAGGCAATTAAATATCAAATGCCTATTTCTTCTTCATTTTATGGACAACTTATTTAATCTATGCTTCTTAATAGTAATTTTTTTAATAAAGGTTTTAATTGAAGCCTCAAATCCTCAGTACCAGATGCAATTAAAAAGTGATGATGATATATATTTTTCATTAATTGTACTGTTTCTTCTTGATGTTCATTTTCTTCAATAAATGTCCCAATTACTTCAATCCCTAATTTTCTAGCTTGTTTTACAGCCTCATGAGTATCAATAATACCATCTTGGAAGTAATCTAATGCAGAAGGCTCACCATCTGTAAAAACTAGTAAAAA
Source organism: Bacillus sp. JJ664 (assembly GCF_036962205.1). Lineage (NCBI taxonomy): Bacteria > Bacillati > Bacillota > Bacilli > Caryophanales > Bacillaceae > Bacillus > Bacillus sp. JJ664. The sequence continues at coordinate 10,128 of NZ_JBALMS010000049.1, forward strand.
CTTATGCTTCTCTGGTCTTTTTGCTAATTCCTCTGAAACGATTCGAATCATTAGTCCATCCCGATTATCTTCTTCCTCATGTAACTGCATGATATTAGGGCCTGTTGAAGGGTATAGTGACTGTGAAAATGGTATAACTTGATGCAATATATTTGGTTTATTTTCTTTTGAAGCATTTGATGCATCTTCCCAAAATCCACTTATACTGTGTGAAATCTTTAATTGCTTTAAAGTTTCATGGAAAAGAATGACACTCTTTTTAACTTCATCCATTTTATTAAACATTGATCCAGAACAATCAACTAATAGATAAAAGACAGCATCTAATTCCTTTGACTCAGTTTGTTTTTTATAAAACATTTTTGGTTTATCTTCAGTAAATAATTTAATCCATTTTTTATTTAGACGACCGTAGTACTTATCAGAGGGAGCATTTTGCTTGTTTTCTAATGATTTTTCAATCGTCTTTCGCAACTCTTTGACATCTTTTGACACAATTGCAGATAAAGTGGAATATTGTTTCTTTTCATCAATAGATTGCTGTTTTGGTGAAATATGTTGGATTGAAACATTACTATTATATTTACCAAATGGGTTTTGGTGATTATTATTAGATGAATTTGCAGTTTCATTTGCATCGTTTTGCTTCGATTGCTTGTGATCACCTTGCTTGGATGAACCAAATGCATTTCCAATTGCTTGATCTTGGCTTTCTTGCTCTCTAGCAAAGTTTGCTTTTATAGCCGTTTTTGTTCCACTCTCAACTTCGAATCGTAAAAAATTATCATCATTTTCATTATTTTTACTTTCTCTATGCCAAGTTGATAATTTTTCGTCTTCACTATTGCGTTCTTCAAGTCCATCTTGTTCGTCATCATTTTGTAATTCCTTTGCCTTACTGTTACATGATGGCGTATCTGTTAACTTATTTAATGGAAGATAACCAAAATACGTATGAATCATATCTTCTTTATATATAGGAAGTAACCTCTGCTGGACTTGGAATATAATAGAAGAAATATTACTCGTTTTTTTAGCTTCGAACGTTTGAAATAAGATTGGTAGAATTTCTTCTAATTGTTCATTTGTTTGATATGTTAACTGTGTTGAAGTTAAAGATAAATAGATTAAACAATATAATTGATCAAGCTTAAAATTACGTATTTCATTTCCTTTAAATTGAGATTGAAAATAGTGTCTATATATATTTTTACGGGTAGAAAATAATTGTCTAGTTCCTGGTCGTTGCCGAACAATAATTTCTTCTAATCGGATATCTTCAAGGAGAACGTAAAGTTGTGTAAAAAAACTTTTTAAATGAGTCTCATGTAACTCCTTTAATGTTTCTTTAAATTCTTTAAAATCAGTATAATGTTTGTTTCCTAGTGCTTTTAAATACACATCAGACTTTAATCCGTTTAGTTGGGCTAGATGTTCTTGATTGTCCCAAAAATGACTCACAGTAAACTTTTGTTCTTCGTCGTCAAAGTATGCTTGGAAATCAAATTCCAAAAAAGCTTGAGGATTTTTAGAAAGAGAAATCGATAAATTTTCCATTTGTAAAAAGGTGGAAGCATCAATTTTTTTATTATTAAATACTACATGTTTCATCTGATTTCACTCATTTCAAGAAAGAAAATAACTTTCTGCTAGTTCACGGACAGTTTCTCGTTCGATATCGTCACTAAGCTTAGCGATGATTGTACGTTCAATCGCCCTTAAAACTGGGATATGAACAGATAAATCACATGCGTCAAGTATTCCTCTGATACTTGCAGCGTCTTCACTAATTCTTCCTTCAGAAGCAAGCGGAATTAAATCACTTGAGAAGCTCGTAAATTTGTTTAATAAATCCATATCTTGTAGTTCCGATTCGTCCTTTAGAAGTTGAAGTAAAGCTTCTCCATTAATATATGGCACATCAATAATGACAAAACGATTTTTTAACGCTTCGTTTAATTCACTTGTACCTACATATCCTTCATTTATTGCAGCAATCACTCGGAAGTTTTCATCGCCTTTTACTACTTCTTGTGTAAATGGATTTGTAATCATTTTACGGTAATCTAAAGCACCGTGTAGTAGAGGCAGTGTTTCAGGTTTCGCCATATTAATTTCATCTATATATAACATATGTCCTTTTTTCATTGCTTTCATTAGTGGTCCGTCAATAAAGATAACTTCAGATCCATTTGGTGATGAAGTAATTGTATTGTACCCAACGATTCCTTCTAAATCTAAATCAATTGAACAATTTATACTGTGCATTGGTTGATAAAGTAATTTTGAAAGAGTTTCTGCTAAAACTGTTTTTCCACTTCCAGTAGGTCCTTTTAATAGAATGTTTTTGCCAAGTAATAACGCAGTAATTGCATCTTCTAAAATAGTAGAGTCTTGGGATACATATTGTTTTGTACCAATTAGTAATTGTTCATCTTGTAAAACTTTTTGAAGTTGATTTTTATATATTGTATTTAATTTTTCGTTAATTGAATTAGAAAGATTGATTTGTGTATTCATAAATACTCCCTTTATTTAAAGTTACTGTTACTGAAGAAGGCTGAATTCAGCTCCAAAATATTCGCTTATATTAGCGAGCCTTATTTATAAATAATCAAAAAGATTTTGTCATTTATTTATACTAACCATAGTATTATCACATATTCTGTTTGTGAATGTCTTGTCTATCGAAAAGAAGATGTTTTTTTATAATACAGATTATATAATTTGAGTATAACAGTTCAGATGGAAACTTTAAAGTTTTGGAGAATGAATTACACTAGAAAATTGTTGGTAAAATGAATTGTAATCAATTAAATCGTTATATATTAAGTGCTCTCTGACACTTTGTTCAATGTTTCACAATATATACATATTCTTGGTGATAGAAGATCAACATCATATGATAAATTAATTGTGTAATCTGTTATATACATTATTATCTTTCTGTGTTAATTCGAAAGAGGAGGAGTATTGGGATGAATCATTGGAGACTTTTTGAAAGTGGGCGTTGGGAAAAATCGATTGATGTAAGGGATTTTATTCAATTAAACATTAAACCTTATATTGGAGATGAGACGTTTTTAGTTGGTCCAACGCAAGCAACAAGTGAGCTATGGAATCAGGTACTTCAATTATCAAAAGAAGAGCGCCAAAAAGGTGGAGTTTTAGATATGGATACGAAAATTGTATCAACTATTACTTCACATGAGCCAGGATACTTAAATAAAGAGTTAGAAAAAATTGTAGGAGTTCAAACGGATGAACCATTTAAACGATCGTTACAACCATTCGGAGGAATTCGAATGGCAGAAGCTGCTTGTGAATCATATGGTTATAAAGTTGATGAAGAAATAAGTAAGATATTTACTGAATATCGAAAAACACATAATCAAGGTGTTTTTGATGTGTACACGGATGAAATGAAAGCGGCACGTCGTTCAGGGGTTATTACTGGTTTACCGGATGCGTATGGTAGAGGCAGAATTATAGGAGACTATCGTAGAGTCGCATTATATGGAATTGATCGATTAATAGCTGATAAAACGAATGCTTTGAAGATGACGAGTAGTGTCATGTCTGAAGAATTATTAAGAGAGCGTGAAGAAGTAAATGAGCAAATTCGTGCTTTGAAAGAATTAAAACAAATGGCTGCAAAACACGGATTTGATATTTCGAAACCAGCGTCAAATGCAGTTGAAGCGTTTCAATGGCTATATTTCGGCTATTTAGCTGCAATTAAAGAACAAAACGGTGCAGCGATGAGTCTAGGTAGAGTTTCTTCTTTCTTAGATATTTATATAGAAAGAGATCTTGAAGAGAACCGTTTAACTGAAATTGAAGCTCAAGAATTGGTAGACCATTTTGTTATGAAATTACGCTTAGTAAAGTTTGCAAGAACGCCAGATTATAATGAATTGTTTTCAGGAGACCCTACATGGGTAACGGAATCGATTGGCGGAGTGGGCATTGATGGGCGCCCATTGGTTACTAAGAATTCATTTCGTTTTTTAAATACATTAGACAATCTTGGTCCAGCACCAGAGCCGAATTTAACAGTACTTTGGTCAACTAATCTACCTATTGGATTTAAACAATATTGTGCAAAGATGTCTATTAAAACAAGCTCAATTCAATACGAAAATGATGATATTATGCGAACTGAGTTTGGAGATGACTATGGAATCGCTTGTTGTGTTTCAGCAATGACGATTGGGAAGCAGATGCAGTTTTTTGGTGCTAGAGCAAATTTAGCAAAAGCATTATTATATGCTATTAATGGTGGAATCGATGAAAAATTAAAAGTCCAAGTTGGACCAAATTACGCACCTGTTACTTCAGAGTATCTTGACTACAATGAAGTAAAATCTAAGTTTGATATTGTGTTAGATTGGTTAGCGTGCTTATATGTAAATACGTTAAATTGTATTCACTATATGCATGATAAATATAGTTACGAACGAATTGAAATGGCGTTACATGATCTTAATGTAAAACGAACAATGGCCACAGGAATTGCAGGATTATCAGTTTGTGCAGATTCATTATCTGCTATTAAACACTCAAAAGTTAAAACGATTCGTGATGAAAATGGAATCGTTGTGGATTTCGAAATTGAAGGGGACTATCCTAAATATGGAAACAATGATGATCGGGTTGATGACATTGCGATTGAATTAGTTGAAAGTTTTATGGCAAAGGTTAGAAAACATAAGACGTACCGCAATGCAATTCATACAACTTCAGTCTTAACGATTACTTCTAATGTAGTTTATGGTAAGAAAACTGGAAACACGCCTGATGGACGTAGAGCAGGTGAGCCGTTTGCTCCAGGTGCTAACCCACTACATGGCCGAGATACAAAAGGTGCATTAGCATCGTTAAGCTCAGTTGCAAAGTTACCGTATAATGATTCGCAAGATGGAATTTCAAATACATTTTCAATCGTACCGAATGCTTTAGGAAAAGAAGAAAATACAAGAACCCTTAACTTAGTAGCAATGCTAGACGGATACACAGAAAAAGGTGGACACCATCTCAATGTCAACGTATTCAACCGAGAAACACTCATTGATGCAATGGAACATCCTGAAGAATATCCACAATTAACAATAAGAGTATCTGGATACGCAGTTAACTTTATAAAACTAACAAGAGAACAACAAATCGACGTCATCAACCGAACATTCCATGACAGTATGTGAGAAGAAAAGTGGAGGCGACTGTTCAGCTCCGACAAGCATAAGACGAAACCCAATAAAGGTGCTTTTTACCTTTAATGGGTTTTGGCTTATGACCTCGAGGATCTAGGAGCCGGAACTAGACACCATGAAAAGTGGAAGGCATTCGCTCAGCCCTGACAAGCATAAGACAAGATAAATAAAGAAAGAAAGATTCTAAAGAGGTGAAGGCTAAATGGTGGGAAACATCCATTCAATAGAAACCTGTGGAACTGTTGATGGACCAGGTATTCGTTATGTTGTATTTACGCAAGGATGTTTATTAAGATGTCAATATTGTCATAATGCAGATACTTGGAATATTGGTGAGGGTAAGACTATTTCAGTTGATGAGTTAATGAAGGATGTAAAATCATATATTCCCTTCATGAAAGCATCTGGTGGAGGTATTACAATCAGTGGTGGAGAGCCTCTATTGCAACTAGATTTTCTTTTAGAATTGCTTAAGGAATGTAAAAAAGCTAAAATTCATACAACGATTGATACCTCAGGTGGTTGCTTTAGTTATGATTGTGCATTTCTTGATAAATTAGATGAAGTTTTGAAATATACGGACTTAGTATTGTTAGATTTAAAGCATTTTGATTCAAAAAAACACATTAAATTAACTGGTAAACAAAATGAACAGATTAAACAATTCGCTTTATACCTAAATGATAGAAAAGTTCCAACGTGGATTAGACATGTACTTGTTCCAGGTATTACAGATTCTCATGAGGATTTACAAAACCTAGGAAGCTTTATCAAATCTCTTAATAATGTCGAGAAAATTGAAGTATTACCATATCATCGATTAGGGGTTTATAAATGGAAGGCTTTAGGACTGAAATATCCATTAGAAGAAATCCTAACACCTTCCGAGGAAAGTGTAAAACTTGCATATAAATTATTATCGTAAAGAGTGTAACAAAAAATAGTCTTTCTAGGCGCGGATTTACCTTTAAGGGTAATGAGCATTCACCAGAAAGCAGGCGAAGAAATAAAGAAAGCGCACGTTTGAACCTGCAGTTGAAGCTAATCTTAATGATTGGCTTTTTCTTTTTATATAGACAAATGACTACTATTTACTCACACCCTTTGAATATACTGATTGAAAATGCTATCCAGTGTTTGTCGTATAGGGATAATTCGAAAAAGGGTGAATAGGGTGAATGAATATCGAGTTTCTTGGTATATTTTGATTGATGAAAAAGGTGG
>NZ_JBALMS010000049.1:16659-41116 GCF_036962205.1 Bacillus sp. JJ664
TTTTCTACCATATAATATTTTCCATGAAGGATAACTTATAGAAATGAATATGAGCAACTGTAAGAATAATGTTTTTCAGATGATTTTATGTAAAAATGATTTATTTTTATTATATAAATATAATAAAAGGGCTTCTAGATATAGAAGCCCTTCGTCTCAACGTTATTTGCCAATACCATTATATTTATAACCTGCAGCACGGTCTGCTCGCTTAAACTCTTTTGCATATAAAACTTCCTGTGTAGCACTTAAATATTTTCTAGTTTTATCTTGCTTTCTCTTATCCACAATAAACACCTCGCTAAGTTATAAAATCCTTAGTCAGTGTTGCCATTTCTTGTGGAGGATATACAAAATAATTATGCTTCTTTTAAGTGAGTAACTTCATGCTGTTGATAATCTTCACGTAATGTATGCAATAAATAGTTATCTTTTGTAATTTCAAATAAATCATAGATTTCTTCATTTTGATTGATTTCATTATAAAGGCATGAACGTGTCTCATTAGCTAATGTTGCATATGGTAATTTGCTTGCAGCATAAAAAGAACGCTTATTTAGCTTGCGAATACGCATAAAAATAGAGTTTATTCCTTGTTCATGAAATAACTCGTGAAAGAATGCATCTTTAGCAGGTTTATTATATCCCATTCCATGATAGGGCTTGCCCAACCATGTGCCTAAGAAACCATAACCGTCTTCAATATCATGTAAAGAGATATTGCCAATCGGGTTACCCCATTCATCCATAATCGTTCTAGAGATCATTTTCCCTTGTTCTTCTAGTTCCATGGCTTGCCTTGTGATAAATAAAAATTCTTCGTAAGAGTTCGCTTTATGGCGCACAAAAGGAAAGACATCAGGATGCGCCATAAGTTCAAAAAGTATAGAACAATCTTGTAAATCTCGCTGTTTTAGCATCTCTACTCCTCCTAATAATAGGGGTAGCGAAAAAAGGTTACGCCACCCGCGAAATTTTTGTGAGGACAAACTTCTGACGTTTTGTCCGTTGAAGTGCATTAAAATATTGAATAAATTTGAAATAATGTTTTAATGCACCCTAAAATTTCGGGGTGGGAATCGAACCCACTAGGACCAGCGAAAACTGGTGGCTCACCATTTGCCTTTCCCGTAAAAAAACTATATGAGAATAGTGGTTTAGACTATCTATTTTATAAATCACATAAAATCTTACTTTAATATAATAAACTATTTTTTTCAATTTGCAAACAAATTTTATTCGAGGTTTTTATACACAATTCTACCATCTATGACAGTAAGTAAAGGCTTAGCCAAATAGTGAAATGGATGATGTGACCATAGTACAACATCTCCATCTTTTCCTACTTCTAAACTACCAATTTTATGGGATAAATTTAGATTTTTAGCAGGATTTATTGTAATGGCTTTTAATGCTTCTTGTTCTGATAAACCTTCTCGAACTGCAATTGCTGCACATACATTTAAATACTGGATTGGTGTATAAGGGTGATCTGTCGTAATAGACACGCTAACACCAGCATCAGCAAGAACTTTGTATGTAGACCAGGATTTATTCTTTAGCTCGATTTTTGAACGTCTCGTTAGTGTTGGACCTACACACACTTGAAGGTCACGATTCTTAAGATGGTCAACAATCAGATGACCTTCTGTACAATGTTCAATTCGTATATCTAAATTAAATTCATCACCTAAACGAATAGCTGATAATATATCGTCGGCACGGTGAGCATGTATTCTAACTGGGATTTCTCTATTTAATGCCTTAAGAATTGGTAAAAATCTAAAATCATCTGGGTTATGAGTGTTTTTCGCTTCATAAAATGCCTCTCGAAGCATCCCCATTATTCCCATTCTAGTAATTGATTCTTTATTTCCATTACTATGAATTCGTTTCGGGTTTTCCCCAAATGCGATTTTTAGACCCGAAGGCTCTTGGATAATCATTTCATCGATATTTGTACCATATGTTTTAATTGTACAAGTTGTGCCACCGATGACGTTTCCACTGCCAGGCATGATGTGAGCAGTCGTAATACCATGTTGTCTAGCATCACTAAATGCTACATCTAACGGCAAAATACCATCTAAAGAACGAATGTGTGGCGTAAGAATGTCGATCGTTTCATTTGCATCATTACCAGCCCATCCTGTTCCTTCATCGTAAAGACCTAGATGAGTGTGTACATCAATAAATCCTGGGAATAGTGGCTTTCCAGAGCATTCAATAATAATCGTTTGGTCTTCTAAAACAGATATCTCAGGTGCAATTTCTTTTATTTTCCCATTTTCAATATAAAGGTCATGATTGTATAAAACCTGTGAAGTAATAGGAAAAATAGTTGCGTTTTTAAATAATAAATTCATGATAAATCCTTTCAAAAATCTATTTTAGAGTATAATCTAATGCATCTTTTAAAGATGTAAATTGAAAGTTATAATTAGTTTGTATAGCTACTGTTGGTGAAACTTTTTGGCCTTCTAAAATCAACATACTCATTTCTCCTAGTAACATTTGAAGGGCAAATTCAGGTACCTTTAGCAGGTTTGGTCGATTCAGACTATTTGAAAGAACTTTGCTGAACTCTTTCATTGTTACGGGAGTTGGTGATACGAAATTCATAGGACCATGAATTTCCTTGTTTTCAATGGAATGAACGATTAAACCTACTACATCTTTCAGATGGATCCAAGACATCCATTGTGAACCACTACCAATTGGGCCTCCAATAAACAATTTATAAGGCAAAATCATTTTGGGAAGTGCGCCACCTTCTAAGCCTAAAACAATTCCAAATCTAGCCAAAACAGTACGAATACCTAATTCTTCTGCTTTTGTTGCAACGTTCTCCCAAGTACGAACAGTTGTAGCTAAAAAGTCAGTAGATGTAGGCTTGTCATTCTCTGTAAAAGTTTTCGTTTCTGAGGTACCGTAAAATCCGATGGCACTTGCGTTAATTAGTAGGTTTGGACGATGGGCTTGTCTTTCTAACCACGTAATTAGTTTTGACGTAGATCGTATACGACTTTGTAGAATTTTGTCTTTTACAACATTCGTCCATCTACCACTGTTAATTGATTCTCCTGCCAAATTAATAACTACATCGATTGGTTCATTAAAAGAATTTGAAGTTAACTGATCCCAAGTAATAAAAGTAACTTGTGGAATTTGAGAATCAGTATGATTTCTCGTAACAACATAACAATGATATTCTTTTCGTACTAACTCTTTAACTAAAAGAGACCCAATAAAACCTGTACCACCTGTAAGAAGAATATTCATCCATTCATCTCCTTAATTCATCATATGATATTATTTTTTTTATGTGTATAATAAATCGAAAATAATTTAGAGGTAATTTATGACTATTATAACGAAAATTCAAGTGCAAAAACTAAATAAAGAACGTTTTAATATTTACACTGACAGCGGAAAAGGTGAGGAATATTCATTTAGTGTTGATGCTGATACACTAGTGAAGTTTAATTTAAAAAAAGGTGTGGCCTTTGAACAGTTTGAGTTAGAAGAAATCATACAGGCTGACCAATTAAGAAAAGCATACCTAGCTAGCATTGTATACTTATCAAGAATGATGAGAACTAAAAAAGAGATTGAACAATATTTACTAAAACAAGAACATACTAACGATACGATACAAACAACCATTATGAGATTAGAAGAAGAAGGTTATATTAACGAATCAAAATATGCGGATAGTTATGTACGAACTTCAGTTAATACAACTTTAAAAGGACCGACAATTATTCGAACTGAATTACTAACAAAAGGTATAACGAAACCATTAATCGAAGATAGTTTGAAGCAATATTCAAAGGAATTACAGGTCGAACATGCAATGCAACTTTGTCAAAAAAAGATTACATCATTTAATCGATATTCTACAACTCAAAAAAAGATAAAGCTAGAAGACCTGTTAAGACGTAAAGGTTTTTCTACTTCAATTATTTCAATTGCGATTGAAGAAACAAATTATGAGAGTGATGAAGATGAAGAGTTAAGTGCTTTACTGGTTCATGCACGTAAAGCGAAAAGGAAATTCGGCGGTTTAAGCGGATGGGAATACAACCAAAAAATGAAATCATCCTTATTTCGCAAAGGATTCTCAATCGAATTGATTGAAAAAGCTCTGCAATTTTTAGAAGAAGAAGATGAATGATAATTTTTGATTAAAATAATTTTTCACAAGGAAAGTGACCTTTCTTCTTTTTGCTTTAGAATGATATTGGTATAATAAAGATAACTATTTTTAGTCAGAGGAGTAAATAAATGCAAATTCCAAAACGCTATAGTGACTTAACGAAGGAAGAATTGATTCAAGAAATCAATGATTTAACAAATCAAGCTCGAAAAGCCGAACAAATGGATATGATTAATGAGCTGGAAGTAATCTTGCGTAAAAAAACAATGGCTCAATCATATTTATTAGATCCAAATGAATTTATTCCAGGTGAACAATATGAATTAATAGAAGAACCTGGTGTAATATTTGCAATTACTTACATGAACGGTATATTTGCATGGGGATATAGAAGTACAAGTGAAGAAGAAATAGGAATTCCAATTTCTTTATTAAAGAAACCAGGGAAAATGTGACCCCTGGTTTTCAATTTCTCATTTTTATTCATTATTAATCATTACTTTGATTGCTTTTAGCCATCCGTTTTTGTGGATTTGTATTCATTGTTCCATTTGGTCTAATTGAAGCATTTTTCGATTTGTAATCAATTCCACCGTCTATTTGCATATCATGTTTCTGTTTTGAAAATCGTTCACTTTTAGTTGTCAACGTAAAGCCCCCCTAATAATAAAAGCTAACACGATGATATGAACCATCACCATTATGATGACCATAATGAGTGGATATAAAACGAATGACACAAGTTTAAATATTGGAAGGTGTAATTTATGGAGAAATATTTGGAGCAGTTAACAGAATTACTTTTAAAAGAAAATAGTCACTTATCATATTCGCAAGCAAAAGTTTGGGTTGAATGGCTTTGGGAAGATTTTGAAGCAACATACGCAAAAGCAGGAGAATACCATGGTGAACAAATGTCAAAAAAAGTTGTTACCCAGTTCATTTACCAGTACGGAAAATACCTGCATGAAACTGAACTAAAAATTGCGAAGCCACCTGGGTATCAAATTGAAGAATCAAGAGATAATCGACTTCATTAAAAAACGTTAGAGAGTTCCTTAATAGGGCTTTCTAACGTTTTTTTATTTTTGTTTTCGTCTTATGCTTGTCGGAGCTATAACCAGTCGCCTCCACTTTTCAGAGTGTCTAGTTCCAGGCGTTTGCACCTCGAGTCATAAGCCAAACTCCATTAAAGGTAAAAAGCACCTTTATTGGGGTTTGTCTTACGCTTGTCGGGGCAGAGCGAACGCCTTCCACATTTCAGAGTGTCTAGTTCCGGCTCCTAGCTCCTCGAGGTCATAAGCCAAAAACAAATAAAGGTAAAAAGCACCTTTTTTTGTTTTCGTCTTATGCTTGTCGGAGCTGAACAGTCGCCTCCACTTTTCAATCCATTTTCAATTTTTTTTGTAGTTTTTTTTCGCTGAATATCCAGCCTGTGAATGAGCTGATGATGTGGTGGTCATAGTCAAATTTTACGACGGCAACAAATGGATAGTATGTGTCGGTTCGATATCTTAGGTCGATTAGTCGAAGTTCTTTGTGATTATCGTGGCCGATTAGTTCCCATATATATACAGGTGAAAAGGCTAAAAAGGATTTGACGTTTTCGTCTTTGAAGGCTGCTTTTACATCTTCAATTACTGGTAATGGGATTCTTTTGAATTCATCGTGTATTGTAAAATTCCTTTGTTTAATTTTACCAACGTAATGATGTGTGTCTGTACTTGCGACAATGTGATAATGAGTGTATTTTATAGAAGGCGATACATAGACATGCTTCGCTTCAGGTAGTTTATTGTAAACTGTTTGTATGACGATTCGTTTTTGTCGATATCTAAATGCGTAATAAAATACCATGATAATATACAATAGTATACAAATTGGGCCAGCTTTAAAATGAAAGATTACAAACGGTACGCCGATTAAATGAAGAACGAATATAAATGGATCGAAAGTATTAATTATTCCAAAGGCAATCCATCGATTAGAAAATGGCCTTAATGCTTGGGTACCATATGCATTGAATAAGTCAACAAACACATGGACACTTACGGCTATAAAAGACCAAAATAAGAAGATGCCAAAGTGATCGCGCTGATTAATTAAAGTCATTATAATTGATAAGGCTAAAGTCCAACCAATAACTGCTGGAATTGAATGAGTAATTCCGCGATGGTGCTTTAAGTATTTTGCATTGTTTCTTAATTTAAGTATTGTGTCGCTGTCAGGTAATTGAGATCCAATAATGGTTGTAAGTAATAATGCATTTGTTAAGTGTGGGTCATTTAACACGACAGGGCTTAATGTTGCTAATCCGCCTAGTGTAAAACCCATTACAAGATGAGTGCCAGTATCCATTTGGTTCCTCCCTTTGCTTACCTTAGTTATTTCTTTAGTATAAACAACTGTTAAAATATATATAGACGTTATAGAAAGGTATTAAAATATGAATAGTGATTTACAGCATACATTAGAAGTTTTCCCAAAAATTGATTTTAAGAATAATTTAGTTAATTGGTTTTTAGCTGAACAAAGAAATTTGCCTTGGAGATTAAATAAAGACCCGTATAGAGTGTGGGTTTCAGAAATCATGCTCCAACAAACGAGAGTTGAAACAGTAATCCCTTTTTATAATAAGTTTATGCAACAGTTCCCTACTGTTGCAGATTTGGCAAATGCAGAAGAGGAAAGAGTATTAAAGGCATGGGAAGGCTTAGGGTATTATTCTAGAGCTCGAAATTTACAATCTGCAGTCAGAGAAGTTCATGAAGTTTATAATGGACAAGTACCAAATACACCTGAAATGATCAGTAAATTAAAAGGTGTTGGACCTTATACTGCTGGTGCAATTCTAAGTATTGCATATGGAATTCCTGAACCGGCCGTAGATGGGAATGTAATGAGGGTCCTTTCTAGAATTTTAACAATTCGAGAGGATATTGGCGTCCCTAAAAATCGAAAAATATTTGAACAAGCAGTGAGAGCTTTAATTAGTCATGAGGATCCGTCAGCATTTAATCAAGGGATGATGGAATTAGGAGCCTTGATTTGTACACCAACGAATCCTGCATGTTTATTATGTCCAGTTAGAGAACAGTGTATAGCGTTTGAAAGTGGATTAGTGAATGAATTACCAATTAAGAGTAAAAAGAAAGCACCTAAACAAGTTGAACTTGTTGTTGGTGTCATAAAGAACAAGGAAGGTAAATTTTTAATACAGCAAAGACCGCAAACAGGGCTTTTAGCGAATATGTGGGAATTTCCTACTGCTGAATTAAAATCAAATTTACTTTCTAAAGGTGATACATTAGGATTTTTCTTAAACGAAGAATATAAGTTAGAAGTAGAAGAGCTCGCTTATCATTTTAGTATCGAGCATGTATTTACACATCTTGTATGGAAAATTGACGTTTATGTAGGAAATACAATAAAAGAAAGTAATTCATTAACAACTCACAAGTGGGTTTCTTTAGAAGAGTGTAAAGATCTACCATTTCCTGTCGTGCATCAGAAAATTTATCAACAAATAGAAAAATCCCAGTTCTAATGAACTGGGAATTTTTTGTTCAATCATAAGTAGGGCGCGTACCATGACCCCAATCTGCTTCACTTCTGTGCAAACCGCCTCGAGATTCAATTTCTTTAATAATCTCTTTTTGTATTGAATTACCTTCAACACTTAGATAACCAGTAATTTGTTGAAAAGAGTGATGGAAATATTCAAGTTCACTATCTTTCCACTCTGTTTTTGGAGTCATTGATAATTCAGAAAGATCTCTTCCTACATACATATTCATACCCCCAGTTTTTTATATAGTTTTCCACGGAAGCATTTCATTACTCAAAAAAAGAAGGTAAATTTTTTTACATATTTCTTTGAGGATTGGTAATCATATTATTCGTGGAGGTGATAAACATGGCAAACAACAATAACAACCAAAATTTCACTGCAGGTAAAACTGCAACTGGAACTAACATTGGAAAAGTGAAACAACAAAACCAACAAGGTTTTGGACAAGAATTTGCTAACGAATCTGCAACTGATGTACAAGCAGTAAGACAAGCAAATCAACAATCTGCTCAAAAAGCTGGTACTCAAAACTTTGGGCAACAAAACCAACAATAATTGAATGAAAATTACTAGAGGTGCGCTGTGGATGAATGAAAGTAAGTGTGAGAATCTTACTTTGGTTTGTCTACCTGCCTGATGTGAGATCATGCAGTCTAGTAGAATAAAAAGTCTTTTTAAGAGGACACCCTTTACGCAAGGGTGTCTTTTTATGTGTAGAACTATTATTTTTCACCTCATAAAAACTCCCCTAAAAGAATAATTCTTCAATATTCATATAAAAGTCAAATATCGCCAAATGTAGTCAAAGGGATTATGTTAGTTTTCAAGAAATAGTGTAATAATGAAATAAGGATGGTGAATGGTATGCAAGTATTCGACGAATTGGTTAGACGACAACTACAAACGATGGATCAATTAATTAAGATTCAAGAAGAAATTGAACGATGTCAAGAAATTGAAAATCAACTTTTTGAACTAGAGGATTTATCAAAATTGTCTTCCATTCAAGATGAAATTCATATAATGAGAACTGAATTAAAAGCAATCCAGAACACCTTTTTATTACAAACTCAGCAAATTATTAAGTCTTTTTCAGAGGAAAAAAAGCTAGCCTTAAAATAATTTTTTGCGCCATATGACCAAATTACACTCCCTTTTGTTTAAAAATGGAAGAGAACTAGTTATAATAGTAAATGTAAAGTATAAATAAAGTGTTGAAATGCGTCCACACTAGAAAGAAGGGAGAACATATGAACGTTCCCAAGCCGGGAGAAAAAATTCAAATACATAGCTATAAACATAACGGACATATTCATCGTATATGGGAAGAGACAACCATTTTAAAAGGGACGCAGCAGTTAGTAATTGGCGCAAATGATCGCACACTTGTAACTGAATCGGACGGTAGAACATGGGTTACACGAGAGCCTGCAATTTGTTACTTTGATATGGATTATTGGTTTAATGTCATTGGGATGATTAGAGAAGATGGAGTTTATTATTATTGTAATGTTAGCTCACCGTTTGTCTTCGAAGATGGTGCCATAAAGTATATTGATTATGATCTTGATATTAAAGTATTTCCAGACATGACCTACGTGCTGTTAGACGAAGATGAATATGAAAATCATCGACAAGAGATGAATTATCCTCCGATAATTGACCCAATCTTAAAAAAGAATTTGGGCTATTTAAAGGAAATGATTCATCAACGAAAAGGACCGTTTGCTTCTGATTTTATTGATAATTGGTATGAACGTTTCTTAATGTATCGTGATTAATTAAAGCTGTTGAGCAGACAATAACTATTGAGGAAATCTCAAAGTAAGTTATTAAGCTCAACAGTTTCTTTTTGTAAGGTTGAATGGGGGAGTAGTATGGGAAGTATAAGACGTTATTTGAAATTTGTGAAGCCCTATCGACTTCATATCTTTTTAACAATTGGAATTGGAATTATTAAGTTTGGGATACCACTTATTTTGCCTCTTTTACTGAAATATGTTGTAGACGGAATTATTAATACTTCTGATTCTTTAGCAACAAAAAGTGGCCACCTTGCTTATGCAATGATGATTGCTTTTGGCGTATTTGTGATTTTAAGACCGCCGATTGAATATTTTAGACAATATTTTGCACAGTATATTGGAAGCAGGATTTTATTTGATATAAGAGGTCATTTGTTTAATCACTTACAAAGACTTAGTCTTAGATATTATGCGAATGCAAAAACGGGCGAAGTCATTTCAAGGGTAATTAATGATGTTGAATCAACAAAAGACTTTGTCATAACTGGGCTAATGAACGTTTGGTTAGATTTAATTACAATCCTTATAACTGTTGCAATTATGATGACAATGGATGTGAAGTTAACATTAGTATCATTAATTGTTTTACCTTTTTACACAATAGCAGTTCGATACTTTTTTGGTCGTCTGCGATTATTAACAAGGCAACGTTCACAAGCATTAGCTGTTGTACAAGGTTTTTTAACTGAGAGAATTCAAGGGATGCAAGTGACACGTAGTTTTGCGTTAGAAGAGTATGAGAGTGATCTTTTTAAAGAAAAAAACGGAGAGTTTTTAGATCGCGCATTAAAACATACTAGCTGGAATGCAAGAACATTTACAATTATTAATACATTAACTGATATTGGTCCGCTTTTAATTATCGGGTTTTCAGCGTATCAAGTTATTCACAATCAATTAACACTTGGGGAAATGGTAGCTTTTATTGGATATATTGACCGATTATATGATCCACTAAGACGATTAGCGAACTCATCAACAACATTAACACAATCGTTTGCATCAATGGATCGAGTGTTTGAATTATTTGATGAAAAATATGATATCGTGAATCGGGAGAATCCAATTCAAGCAAAAAAATTGGAAGGGCAAATTACTTTTGATCACGTATCATTTCGTTATAATTCAAATGATGAAGAAGTTATCCAGGATGTATCATTTAATATAGAGCCTGGTCAAAAAATTGCTCTTGTAGGATCAAGTGGTGGTGGTAAATCATCATTAGTTAGCTTAATACCTAGATTTTACGATGTAACCAATGGTTCAATTGAAATAGATGGTATTGATGTTAGAGATTATGAACTAAAAAGCATGCGTGAAAAAATCGGGATCGTATTACAAGACAATTTTTTATTTAGTGATACGGTTAAATCGAATATTCAATACGGTGATCCAACAGCAAGCGAAGAGGAAATCATTTCAGCAGCTAAGGCGGCAAATGCACATGATTTTATCATGAGTTTACCTAATGGTTATGACACACTGGTTGGTGAGAGAGGTGTTAAACTTTCTGGTGGTCAAAAACAACGTGTTGCGATTGCTCGAGTATTCTTACGTAATCCCTCGATACTTATATTTGATGAGGCAACATCGGCTCTTGATTTAGAGAACGAAAAATATATCCAAGATGCAATTCAAGAACTAGCAAAAAATAGAACGACAATCTTTATTGCTCACAGATTATCAACAATCACACATGTAGACCAAATTGTTTATATTGATCAAGGGCAAGTTGTAGAAATTGGTTCACACGAAGAATTAATGGCTAAAAAAGCGGCATACTACCATTTGTTTGAAATTCAAAATTTAGAAAATAGCACAGTTTAATCAATAGAAAAGCCTCCAATATTGGAGGCTTTTTGTTATTACATTGTCTCTTGCTGCTCGACTTGTAATTGATATTCTTTGTGATAAGTTTGATGACTATCTACAAGAGTGTTTAAATGTTCAACGTTCTCACTATATTCTAGAATGGCTGATACAATCTGAAATAAATGTAACCAAGTTTTCTGTGTTTCCTTGTCATTTAAATCATGATGATCAAAAAATGCCTTCATTAATTTATCTTTTAAGATAATTTCTTCTTTATGAAGCGGAGCAGAGTGTTCTAAATTTACTTTTCCAATTAACTTCATAAGCGCATGTTCATGGTATTGCATTAAACATGTTAATTCATTTTTCATCAGTTCTTGGAATTCCTTAGGACTGACATTTATTTCATATTCTAATCGATTGAATGCCTTTAATGTATCAAAAGCACAATCTGCAGTTTGAAGCATCTGTCTAAACAATACAATTTTACGCGATTTTTCATGTTCTTTTTTCTTTCGTCCAATAAAGATAATACGGTCTTCTTTATATAGTCGATAGATTTTTGTAACATTTCGCATGATTTCTTTTAGCTGGTAAATATCTTCTTTTAATCCTGAATGACTGACAGTTTTGTGTAAAGCCATCATCATTAATTTATTTGTTTGTTCAGTAACAGAAATCATGCCACGAGATAACTTTTTCTCATAGTTCGGTGGCATTAAAAAGATATTAACAAATGAAGCTGCAAATACACCAACCATTACTGCCATAAATCGATCAAATGTAAATACTGCGAAGTTTTCATTAGTTGTGCTAGTTTCCATTATTACTACAACTGTTACTAGTGCAGTTGCAATTGTATTTTCAAGCTTTAGTTTCAAAGTAATAATAATGACGATAATACAAGTAAAGCCTATAATAACAGGATTGTTTCCTAAAGTCTGTAGGGCGATAATTGCGAGTAATGCACCAATTATGTTTGCTTGAAGTTGTTCAATTAATGTTTTGTATGATTGATTAACAGAGGATTTCATTGCAGAAATAGCTGAGATACCTGCAATTGAAGCTGCTGTTATATCAAAAAATATCGCGCTATAAATGGCGAGCATAATGGCTATACCAGTTTTTATGACACGCGCTCCTAATCTCATTGTGTGCTCCTTTTGTTTGTCTAGCTCTAAGAACTTGTAATTATTTAAACATTGGACATTTAACTTTCATACTATGAATCTACTTATTATTAAATGTCGGTCACTTCCTGAAAATATAATGATTTTATTCTCATAAAAGTAAGCTCTTGTAACTATACAATGAACTATAAGCTTTATCAATAGAAATTTATTAGTAAATGTGTTATTTATTTGAAGGCGAAAAATAGCAAATATTATGCAAACAAAAAAGAAGCGTTAGTAATAAACGCTTCTTTTTTTAATTCGTTTCACTCAGTTGAAACAGATGGATCTGCTTGCTCTTTTTTAGGAACGATTCGTAAGAAGTTTTGAGTGATATCTTCTAATAATGATTGAACAAATTTTGCTTCATCAGTTTGGTTATGTTGCGATAGTAGCATTTTATATTGTTCAAGTAATTCATTAATATCTTTTTTACTATTTTCATCAATTGATAAGACACTTACACTTGCGCCTTTCGCCATACGATTCAAGTATGCTTTTTTTGTAAGTCCTAATTCTGGAGCGTTCCTTACGTAGATAACGCCTCCAGTCATCCCAGCGCACATCCATGGACCTGGATCTCCAAGCACTATTGCACGTCCGCCAGTCATATACTCGAATGCGAATCCGTTAATGTTTGCATTTGCTCCAAGTCTTACTTTTTTAGATGTTGAAACAGTATCGTGATGATGCCCACCAATAATTACATCTGCGCCTGATAGGCGAATTCCAGCGCGTGAATCCGCGTTTCCTTGGATGAAAAATTGTCCTTTTTGAGCACCATAAGCAAAGCACTTACCAACGGATCCACCAAAATATTGACCATTTGCACCTTTTGCTTTGCTGATAAAAATTTTACCGCCAAAAGCAGTTTTTGCAACACCGTCTTGTGCTCCACCTTGAACATACACTGAATAATCTTCTACAGTGTAAGTACCTAAGCCATTTCCAGGGATCGATTGATCTTCAAAGCTAAGTTCAACTGGTGATGTATTACGATTTGTTTGTTTTTGAATGACTAAATCATGGATTAGTAAGCTGCCAGCATGACGATATTCATTATCGACTTTTGCATATGCACCAATACCATTGCTTTGTAGTGCCTTTGCAGATTCACCATCCGACAGAACATATTCTTTATCTTCAATTTGAACTGTTGATAAAAGATTGTTCAAGTTTAGTGTATCGACAAATCTAGTCTGTTTTAAATATTCAGTTTTTCCTACAAGGTCTTGTGCTTTACTAACCCCTAAAGCACCAACAATTTCTTGTAGCTCATCTTTAAAAGCGGTGAAGAACTGTACTAAATTCGATACAGCTGTTTCTAATTGTCTTGGCGTAAACTTTCGAAGACCATGGCGTACAGCTTCAATTTCTGACTCGATTTGTGTAGCAATACCAACATGACACGTATCTAAATGACAGCCACGACAAGTAGTACATCCAATGGCAATCATAGATAAAGTTCCAAATCCGATGCGGTTTGCACCTAAAATCATCATTTTAACGACATCGTTTACACTTTTCATTCCACCATCTGCCCAAATTTCTACTGAGCTACGTAGTCCAGATTCTAAAAGGGCGTTATGAGCAGCGCGTACACCAATTTCGACAGGGAGACCTACATTTTGAATTGCATGTACTCTGGCAGCTCCTGTTCCACCATCAAATCCACTAATATTAATAAAATTTGCACCGGCTTTTGCAATGCCCACTGCAATTGTACCGATGTTTGGCACAACTGGAACTTTTACAGCTACTTTTGCATTAGGATTAACAGCTTTAATTTCACTAATCATTTGAGCTAAATCTTCAATAGAATAAATATCATGGTTATTTGAAGGTGAAATTAAATCTGAACCAAGTGTTGCGTGTCTAGTTTCTGCAATCTTTTTGGTTACTTTTGATGCTGGAAGATGTCCGCCTTCACCAGGCTTCGCACCTTGCCCAATTTTAATTTCTATTAAATTTGAAGAGTGAAGTAAATGAGCATTTACACCAAATCTACCTGAAGCAACTTGTTGGCCTCGTGTGTTTGGGTATTTTCCAATCATATCTTGGATTTCTCCACCTTCACCATTTAAGCTAATCATGTTTAGGCGATTTGCACCTTCAGCATATGCTCGGAATGCAACTTCATTTTGAGATCCAAACGACATCGAACTAATGATAAAAGGTAATGAATGTGAACCAACCTCTAGCGAAACTTGATCAGAATGAATTGGATGGTTACTTTCAACGAAAGACAATGCATGGCGGACTGCCGTCGGACGATCTTCTTCAATTTGATTTAATTTTTGTCTATAATTTTCATAGCTTCCAGTTTGCGCTGTTTCACCAATTGCTTTCCAAATACGAGGGAAAACGTGAAAAGGCTTATGCAATACAGAACTATTTGACGTGTAATCATCGTAACGTTTCTTTGCATCTATCTCCAAGGTGTTAAATCCAGCAGTATCTTGATCTCCAAAGAAGTTAACTATTCCTAGTGCTGATGCAACATCCTCGTGTAATCCGATACTACTAAACATTTTCGCGTAGCCTCTTAATTCATGCATACCAATCGTAGATATAACTTTTTCAATCCCTTTATTTAATACATCATATAGACTCACAATTTTTTCAGGTGCTTCTAATTCAGATACAGTACCGAATAGGAAGTAAGGATTAATGACATCTGCCCCTAAGCCTTTCATCACCATTAAATCATGTAGATTGCGAACCGACGCAGTTTTTAACACAATCGAACAGTCTCTTCTTAATCGAGCGCTCACTAATCCATTATGAATTGTACTAGTAATTAATGCTGGATCAATCCAATACTGACTATTTTTATGAGCTTCTTCATCGGTAATGATAATACATTCTACGCCATTTTTAACTGCTTCAATTGCTTCGAATTTATATTTAGACAAAGTCTCTTCTAACGGTAATTGAGAAAATGTACTATGAATAATCGAAAGTTTCGCATTCGATTGATATAGATTCATAATTTCTTCGTATGAAATCTGATTACGTTTTGACTTTAATGTGGTTCCTACGAAACCATCACCGATTATTGGAGAAGGAAGCTGTAAGACCAAGCCAGATTGTTTTTCAATAATAGATGGTCTTTTCCCTAATAAAACAGATGTAGAGAAGTGCTCAGTTTCTCGGTCCCTATCAATTGCTGGATTCGTTACAACCGCTACAGTTTCTTTCATATAATCTGCTAAATTTCTTCTGCCTTCATCTAAACAAGCTAAAGGAGCATCGTGACCTAATGAACGGATTGGCTCAGCACCTTTTTCAGCCATTTGCTCAACCAATTGTATTTGCTCTCTATGCCAACCGAAAGCACCGTATTCAAAAGGTTGAATTGATGGGGGAGCTTCCTCGATAGTTTCGTTTATATTTACTAGGCTATTTGAAAGGTTCAAATTTATTTTGTCGTTTAATTTTTCTGTAACAACTTTTACTAGTTCTTGGTGAGTTAATAGCTGTGCTGTATGATTAGTAAGGTTAATGCCAATTTTTTCACCGGGTGATAGTGCGTGTGGTTCAGCAGTAAATGATTCAGGAGAAAGAATCCCTTGTTCAGATGAAAATACATAATGATCTTCTGTTTCTAATAACCAAACAGGTCGCAATCCTAATGCATCTACACTAGCAACGAATTCATTTCCTTCTCTTGTCAATACTCCAGCAGGTCCTTGGCAATATGGTCCAAAAGCGCTTCTGATTTTTTGATAAATTTTAGCGTATTCTTCGTCTGCTTCGAATTCCGCAGGTACAGGTGGAAATAATAATTCCATCGATTCCTTTAATGTATATCCATGTTTGTGAATAAGTGTTTCCAAAGTGATATTAACATCTTGTGAGTCACTATTACCGTTTGTTATGCTTGCACCAATTTGTTTAGCTTCTACTCTCAATTGTTCAATTGTGTTAATTTCTCCATTGTGAGCAAGTATGCTAAAAGGCTGAACCCTTGAAAATGAAGATGTTGTATTTGTGGAATAACGGTTATGACCAACTACTACAGATGACTTGAAATTAGGATGCTGTAAATCTGAATAATAAGCAATTAATGTATCAATTGTACCCATTACTTTATAGACGCATGTAGATTGACTTAATGAAACGACCGTAACATGAGACAGTTGTTCATGAATGATATTTGATAGATCAAATAGTGAAGTATTCGGACGATTAGATATTGGAAGTAATGCTACTTGTAAAAATTCAGGCTCTACTGCTTTTGCAATTGGACCAAGAGACGAAGAGTTAGTTTGATGTTGACTATGATATAGAGTTTCGTAACCATTTTCTTCAAATAGTTGAAGTAATGTTTGTTTATTTTCATCTGATTGATCATTTAAAAAGAAATGCCCAACTGTGAATGATGGGTGTGAGACAACCTCTGAACTGATCCCTACGCTAGCAAGTTTTTCTTCCCAAAGTAGAGTAGGGATATCCGTTTGTAATCCAACGCCATCACCTTCTCCATTTGTAAATCCGGCACGATGATTCATCTTTCTAAGGCTCTCAGCGGCAATATCAACAGTTTCTCTCGTCTGAGATAAAGAACGATTAACAAAAGCAACAATCCCACAAGCGTCATGCTCATGATTGTGGAACTCTTTAAATGTACTCGGTGACCATGGTGTTTTTGCTTGATTTTTCATGAAATTACCTCCTATTTACAATAAAGAATTTTGATTATTCTGAATTACTTATGTAAGAATAGAGGCCACTTCAGTAATTTGTAGTGACCTCTATTATTTTTATTGTTTAATTGTAGCTAATTTTTGGAATGCATTTCCAACTGCTTTAATTGTTTGCTTCACATCATCTTCAGTGTGGGCAGTTGTTAAAAACCATGCTTCATATTTAGAAGGAGCTAGATTAATTCCTTCTTCTAATAAAAGCTTAAAGAATCGACCAAATACTTCACCATCTGAAAGTTTAGCTTCTTCATAATTTGTTACTTCATCTACATTAAAGTAAACAGTTAATGCGCCTTTTAGACGGTTGATTTTAATATGAATGTTATGCTCGTTAGCTTTTTCTTGAATACCAGCTTCAAGTATTGAACCTAATCGATCTAATTCTTCATATACACCGTCTTGTTTTAATACTTCAAGACAAGCAATACCAGCTGCGATTGATGCTGGGTTACCAGCCATTGTACCAGCCTGATACGCAGGACCTAGTGGTGCCACAGTTTCCATAATTTCTTTTTTACCACCATAAGCTCCAATTGGTAAACCACCGCCAATAATTTTGCCTAAAGCAGTTAAGTCAGGTTCAATGCCTAATAAATTTTGTGCGCCACCGTACATAAAACGGAAAGCAGTAATGACTTCATCATAAATGACTAATGCGCCATAGTTGTGAGTAATGTCATTAACAGCTTCTAAGAATCCTTCTTTTGGTTCTACAATACCGAAGTTGCCAACAATTGGTTCAACAAGGACACCTGCAATTTCATGACCCCATTTTTCCATTGTCTCAGCATATGCATCGATGTCATTAAATGGAACAGTAATCACTTCGTTTGCAATACTTTGCGGTACACCAGCTGAATCAGGTATTCCAAGTGTAGATGGACCAGAACCTGCTGCGACTAAAACTAAATCTGAATGGCCGTGATAGCATCCTGCGAACTTCACAATCTTAGTTCTATTTGTATAAGCTCTAGCAACACGAATCGTTGTCATTACAGATTCAGTACCTGAATTTGTAAATCGAACTTTATCCATACTTGGAATTGCTTCTTTTAACATTTTAGCAAATTGTAGTTCAAGCTCATGTGGTGTGCCATATAGTACTCCGTTTTCTGCAGCTTTGGTAATTGCAGCAGTAATATGTGGATGTGCATGACCTGTAATAATTGGCCCATAAGCAGCTAGATAATCAATATATTGATTCCCATCTACATCCCAAAAGTAAGCACCTTTAGCACGTTTCATCGTAACTGGAGCACCGCCACCAACGGCTTTAAATGATCTAGATGGACTATTAACTCCCCCAACGATGTGCTCTAAAGCTTCATTATGTATTTCGACTGATTTTTGATTGTTCATGAAGTTCCTCCTATATTCGCGATTAAAATAGAAGTTTTAACCTGCATCTTTACATTATTTATTTCGTTAAATAACATTCTAGCACGAATTTTTTGTGCGTGGTAAATGTAAACCTTTTCATTTTCAAAAGAAATTTGAACATTTGGAGAATCTATTAACAAATCGAGAAAATTTAAGGATTGGAAATAAATTCTTAAGTCTTTTTGATTGTACTTATATGCCATTTAAAATACACTTAGCGACGGAATAAAAAATGGAGGCAATTAGATGGAAAATATGATTGAAGTTCAAAATCTTCACAAAGAGTTTAAAACATTCTCTAGTCGCTCAGGTGTAAAAGGAGCATTTAGAGACTTATTCACAAGGAATTATAAAATCAAAACAGCAGTTAACAATATTAGTTTTTCCGTAAAAAAAGGTGAAATGATGGCGTATATAGGTGAGAATGGAGCCGGTAAATCCACAACAATTAAAATGTTAACAGGAATATTAACACCTACTGGGGGTAATGTAAAAGTTAATGACTTTCATCCTCAAAAAGAACGTGAAAAATTTGTTAAATCAATCGGTGTTGTTTTTGGGCAAAGATCTCAGCTGTGGTGGGATATAGCAGTTCAAGAATCGTTTCGATTATTAAAAAAGGTTTATCAAGTTTCAGATGAACAATACGATGAACATATGGGCTATATCATTAAAACGTTAGATTTAGAACCTTTATTAGATCAGCCGGTAAGAAAATTATCTCTTGGTCAAAGAATGAGATGTGAATTAGCAGCTGCTTTAATTCATAATCCACCGTTATTGTTTTTAGATGAACCAACAATCGGTTTAGATGTTTTAGTGAAATTAAAAATCAGAGAGTTTTTGAAGGAATTAAATGAAAGATATGGTACGACGATTCTATTAACGACACACGATATTTCTGATATTGAGGCTTTATGTGATCGAGTTGTCATGTTAGATGAAGGGAAGATCATCTATGATGGTAAGCTTGAAGAACTAAAAGGTCAGTGGGGCGAAGAAAAAGAAATTCAATTTCAATTTATTAAACATGTTGAACAAAAAGACTTGGTTGAGCTTGTTGGTCGAACTGATGTGAAGTGGAAAAAAGATGAAGGAGAAAATGTTTGGACAGTTTCTCTTCCAAATGATGAGACGACCATTTCTATGATCATTGCAAAAGTAGTACAATCACATCCAGTCAAAGATATGAAGATGTTAGAGATTTCTACTGAAGAAATTATTCGAAATATTTATCAAGAGGGTATGAGTAATGGGTAAGTATTTAGAAATCATTCGTATCCGTTTTTTAATGATGCTAGCCTATCGTACTAATTACTACACAGGGATTGTAATTTATACAATTAATATAGGAGCATATTTTTTCTTGTGGAAAGCCATTTATGGTAGTCAAGGTTCAATACAAGGAGTATCAGTTACTCAAATGACAACATATGTTGCAATTGCTTGGATGGCTCGAGCATTTTATTTTAATAATTTAGATCGTGAAATTGCAGAAGAAATAAGAGAAGGTAAAGTAGCAATTGAACTGATTAGACCATATAACTATTTATTTACTAAAGTTATGCAGGGCTTAGGAGAAGGGATTTTTCGATTCTTTTTCTTTTCAATCCCAGGATTTATCATCGTTGCATTGATTTTCCAATTAAAAGTATCATTTGATATGTCAACAATGGCCTTATTTTTATTAGCATCGATCTTTAGCTTTGCAATCAACACACAACTTAATATATTAACTGGTTTAATGGCGTTCTTTCTTCACGATAATATGGGATTTATTCAAGCGAAACGAGTTATTATTGATTTGTTCTCAGGTTTAACAATACCTATTACATTCTTTCCGATTTGGGCACAAGATGTTATGAAATATCTACCATTCCAAGGAATTAGTTATATACCAAGTATGATTTTTGCAGAAGGTATTAAAGGCGATTCCCTTTTTAATGCACTATTATTTCAAGTCGTTTGGGTCATCTTACTATGTATTCCTATAACTGTTATATGGTATAAGGCTAAAAAACAGCTTGTTGTGCAAGGAGGTTAAAGAATGTTTTATTTAGATTTATTTTTTCAATACACAGGTCAATATTTAAAAACTAAATTTCAATATAGAGCAAATTTCTTTTTATCATTTGTATCTGATTTAATGGCTCAAGCTGTTAATTTAATTTTTATCTTACTAGTATTTAACCACACTTCTTTAATAGAAGGATGGAATCGCGATGAAATAGTGTTTATTTATGGTTTCTTTTTAGTTCCATTTGCTTTATTTGTTTCATTCTTTAATATATGGGATTTTAATGATCGTTATATTGTAAAAGGGGAGTTTGATCGCATTCTAACTCGTCCAATTCATAGTCTTTTCCAAGTAGTATTGGAGAAAATGGAATTAGAGTCATTATTAGGCGCAATTACTGGATTCATCATTATGATTTATGCAGGTTCAAACTTAGGGCTTTCACTAACGTGGTATGATCCTATTCTATTTATTTTAATGGCGTTAGGTGGAATGCTTGTATATGCAGGTATCTTTATTATTTTAGCTAGTATTGGTTTTTGGTCAGATGCACGAACGTCAATTATGCCTTTAATGTACAATATTGGTAATTATGGGAGATACCCAATTAATATTTATCATCCGATTATTCGATTTGTATTAACGTGGGTATTACCATTTGCTTTTGTCGGTGTATATCCTGCAGCTTATTTTCTACGTAGAAGCGAATGGTATTTGTATTCATTTTTTACACCAGTTATGGGACTTATTGTGTTTATAGTAGCAGTTTGTATTTGGAATATTGGTGTCAAAAAATATAGAGGAGCGGGGAACTAAGCATGTTATTCTATTTCGATAGCTTGTTTCATAAATTGAAATGAGGTGATCGAAATGGGAACTGCTTTTTTCTTCTTTATTGCTATTTTTTCTATATTATATAGTTTAATGTACTTATGGAGTTCAACAACAACTAAAGTCAATAAAGGATTTATTTCTATTAATAATTACATTTTGTTGTTTTTAATATATGGAACGGTTTTAATTGGATTTAGTGCAGTTTATTTTATACTTGAAAGAGGTCCTCAGCCGATATTACTTGAGCATACTATTCCTGTAGACGGTTCGAATTATCATATAATGGAATTATGTTTATATTTTAGTGCTATTACACTTTTGTCTGTAGGTTATGGAGATATTGTTCCTGTTGGTTTAGGAAGATGGGTTGCAATGATCGAAGCACTAATTGGGTATACAATGCCCGCAGCTTTTGTGTTACAAGTATTTAGAGAAGAGCGATAAAATTATTTAAATGAAGGAGAAATATAATGACTGTTGATATTGGCATTAAAGCACCTGACTTTACATTACCTGCAAATAATGGGGATGAAGTATCATTATCAAATTATCTTGGAAGAAAAGTTGTTTTATATTTTTATCCAAAAGATATGACTCCTGGTTGTACAACAGAAGCATGTGATTTTCGTGATTCGTATGAAAAGTTTATAAGTGCAGGTGCAACGATACTTGGCATTAGTCCAGACCCGATTCAAAAGCATCAAAAGTTTGTGGAAAAGTACGACCTTCCTTTCATCTTATTATCAGATGAAACAACTGAAGTTGCTAAACTATACGATGTATGGAAACTAAAAAAGAACTTTGGTAAAGAGTACATGGGAATAGAGCGGACAACCTTCTTAATAAATGAAGAAGGTATGATTGAAAAAGTTTGGCAAAAAGTAAGAGTCAAAAATCATGTTGAAGATGTATTCAGCGTTTTATAAAGGAATAATGTATAGCTAGTATAAGCTTCTGACTTGTACTAGCTTTTATTTTTAGATGAAATAGTACTACGAACATGGACGCACCTTAAATCAATATAGTGAATGGAGTTTGTAATTTAATATCCAACCATTTTAGCTAACGTTCTCCTTAATATAGAAATAGTAAGACCACCGAATTTTTTTTGTAACGCTACAAATATGTCTTTTTATTCACCTTTTCGAACGATAATAGTGCCATCTTTATATCGATTAAACTGTACTGTTATGATTTGGAATGAAATTTAATAAATGTTTATAAACTTAATCGAGCTTTTCGTCTATACGCCTTCTTCTAAAGAGAATATATATAAGTATAGGGCATACCTCCTCAGATGATAGCATTTTGAAGTGCGAGAATTTCTCGCACGTTTTTTTATGTAATCAACTATTTCTATTTCTTCATTAATATAAATTTTTTTAGGAAATTCTCAAAAAGTTGACAAATATTCTTACAGTTGAATAAACTAATAATAAGAATGTTGTTTAGAATTAATTTAAAGAAACGGGGAGAGCGGCGTTGCATAAAGAAAATATTCAAGATGCAATATCACATTTAAAGAATAGCGGCGTACGTATTACACCTCAACGACATGCAATTATAGAATTTTTAATTGAAAGTGGAACACATCCAACTGCTGATGAAATCTATAAAGCACTTGAGGGTAAGTTTCCAAATATGAGTGTTGCAACTGTTTACAATAATCTCAGAGTTTTACGTGAAGTTGGAATGGTTAAAGAGTTAAACTTCGGTGATTCTTCTAGTCGATTTGATTATATAACTACAGATCATTATCATATTATTTGTGAGAAATGCGGAGATATGAATGATTTTCATTATGATGGATTAGAAGGTATCAATCAATTTGTTGAGAACGTAACAGGATTTGAAGTAACAAATCATAGGATGGAAGTGTACGGTATTTGTCCTAATTGCAAAGAAAAAAACTTATCATAAAAAGCACATTACATATGTAATGTGCTTTTTTATTACGTTCTTTTTGTTTCTCGTTTGCTATTGTATTTTTCATCGAACTCTTTGCCTTCTAATGAAGCATCTAATGTTAGTGGTTCATTACAATACATACAAATATCTACTTTCCCAAGCATCTTTGTCGTTTTATTACATGTTGGACAAACTACTTGAATGGTTTTAGTTGATAGCATACCAATCCAAAAGTAAACAACAGTACTTCCAATAATAGCTAAAAACCCAACAAGCATAAACAATGTCATAACAATTTTATGCTCTCTGAAGAATACACCGCCGTACATAATGATGAATCCAATAAATAATAATGAAAGTGCAAATGATCTTATATTATTAATTTTACTACTTTTCTTTTTTGCCAATAGTTCCACCCCATTCAATGTTAATATAGCATAAATGGGATTTGAACTGGTAGTCTTACTATTATGAATTTCAGTTTTTATAGTTTATGAAAAGTGTACTTATGTAAAGAAGAGAGTTGAATTCCACTTCAGGTGCTCACTTTCCACGGGGCAGGCGCTGAGCCTCCTGGGTCCACACGACGTCGTGGTTTTAGCATGTCAACTTTATTACGCCTGTGGGGTCTTAGCTGTTACCTATCCCTAGTTCCCAAATGAGTCAAGCACCTTACACGTCATTTGTTTAAGATTAATATAAGCTTTTTACGAAGACTTCTATATTGAATTAATCTTTTCTGATGATTGATGAAAAGTGGTTTTATACTTTCTATTAAGTGGCTAGTTTCTCTAATAGGAATTAAAGATATAATAAGAAGTAATTCGAATAGCTACATCACATCATATTTGATATGTATTCACATCTAAGAGTACAAGGTATCATTTCAAATGAAATCTTTTTCAAAAAAATATTAAAAAGTTGTTGACCATAACGATAGGTGATGTTATATTAATTTATGTCGCCAAAACAAGTCGGTGACAAACGAGAAAAAGTAACAATAAAAATTAAACAAAATATTGACATGTTTTTTGATAAGTGTTAATATAAAAAAGTCGCTTACGAGCGATATAGTGAACTTTGAAAACTA